>NZ_LUNH01000004.1:0-59391 GCF_001628525.1 Aeromicrobium sp. REDSEA-S38_B2
GCCCCCGGCAGTGGCGGTGGCAACCCTGGGGGAGGAGGCGTGCCCGGTATGTGCAGCCCGCAGACGGGCACCTGCTTCTGAACTCTTGCCGTGGGGCCGGGGTCGATGTTGATGCATCGGCCCCGCCCCTCGGTGCGTGTGGACCAGCCACGGGTGGGTCCACCGTCACTCAGGAGAAGTCGGCGCTGGCCCGCCTGGCCATGTCGAGGAAGGCCTGGCGCGAGGCGAGGTTCTCCTCGAGCTCCTTGACCTTCTTCTCGTGCCCTGCGGCCTTCGCCTTCTCCAGGTCCGCGGAGACCTTATCGATCGCGGCCTGCAGCTGGCTGACCATGTCGTCGGCGCGGGCGGACTTCTCCGGGTCCGAGCGGCGCCACTGCTCCTGCTCGAGGTCGCGGATGACGTTCTCGACCTTGCGGATGCGGCCCTCGAGCTCCTTCATCCGTGAGCGCGGCACCTTCCCGGCGGCGTCCCACCGGTCGGCGATGTCGCGGAAGGTGCGCTTGGCGGCCTCGAGGTCCGAGCCGTCGCCCTCCAGGGCGGGCAGCAGCGCCTCGGCCTCGACGAGCAGGGCCTCCTTGACCTCGGCGTTGGCGGCGAACTCCTCGTCGAGCTTGGCGTTCTCGGCGTCGCGGGCACCGAAGAAGGCGTCCTGCGCACCGCGGAACCGCTTCCACAGGGCGTCGTCGACGTCCTTGGGTGCCGGGCCCGCGGCCTTCCACTGCTTCATCAGGTCGCGGTAGCGCCCGGCGGTGGGACCCCACTCGGTGGAGTCGGCCAGGGCCTCGGCCTCCTTGACCAGCCGCTCCTTGACCACGCGCGCACCCTCGCGCTGCTCGTTGACCTCGGCGAAGTGCGCCTTGCGGCGGCGGGTGTAGGTGGTGCGCGCGGTGGAGAAGCGACGCCACAGGGCGTCGTCACCGGCCCGGTCGATCCGCGGGATCTTCTTCCACTGGTCCAGCAGGTCGCGCAGCCGGTTCGCGCCGCCGCGCCAGTCGGTGCCCTCGGCGATCTTCTCCGCCTCGGCGACGACCTTCTCCTTGGCAGCCTTGGCCTCGGCCTGCTTCGCGGCCTTCTCGGCCTTGCGTCGTTGACGCGCCGAGACCTGGCGGTCCTCGTCGGGTCCGTCGACGAGCGGGTTCTCGTAGGGCTCGTCCGGCACCGTGCGCGGGTGGCGCTTGCGAGGGGTGTCGAGCTGCTCCTCGGGCTCGGCCGAGCGGCCGAGGGCCTTGTCGCGGGTCTCGCGGAGCCGGGTCGGCACCGCGTGCAGCGGGGTGGCCGTCACGACGAGCAGCCCGAAGACGACCAGGAGCACGAGGATCGGCGCGACCGCGAACGGCGAGCGCAGGAGGTCGACGGGGATGGCGGAGAAGAGGAAGCCGACCGCTCCCCCGGCGTCACGGACGGCAGGCATGTCGTCGGGACGGGGCACGCCGTGCGCCAGGTGCACCAGGCCGAGCACGCCGCCGCTCATGGCGGACCAGCCGATGACCTGGCGTCCGACGGGACCGTTGCGGTCGGGGTGGCGCAGCGTGCGCCAGGCGATGACGGCGAGCACGATGGGCACGGCCCAGGCGAGCAGGCCGACCGAGCCGGTGGTCGCGGCACGGACGCCGTCGGCGACGGCGCCGGGCACCTGCCACCAGACCGACGCGGCCACGACGATCGCCAGGGCGACGATGCCGAACCCGACGCCGTCGCGGCGCTGCTCGGGCTCGAGCTCGGCTGCGGAGTGCCCGATGCTGCGGGCCACTGCACCGACCGCGCCGGCGATGCCGAGCCAGATCGCCGTCAGGGCGCGCGCGACGCCCCCGACGACGACCGCGACCGGACCGGGGCCCGTGCGCGGGGCAGGCTTGCGTGCCGCGGGCTTGCGCTTCGCGGTGCTGGAGGCAGGCTTCTTGCGGGCCTGGCTGCCGGACGGCCGCTTGCGCGGCGGGGAGGACGTGCGGGTCGCCATGGCGCGAGCCTAAACCACAGGTCGAGACTCGGGCGGTTCCCACGCCGTGGGCGCGGGTGGATGCCCCTGTTGCGCGGTGCGGGACTCAGAGCGCCGGGACGCCCAGGCCGAGGGCCTGGTGGAACCGCGTGAGGACGAGGTCGACGACCCGACGGTCCGGGATGCCGCCGTCGAGCACGGGAGCCGTCACCAGGTCGGCGCCGCTCTGGCGCAGCTGGTCGGCGTCGCGCCCGGGCGTGAGCACGTAGGAGGCCACCACGACCCGGCGGCCGTAGGCGCGGGCGATGTCGACGGCGTCCGAGAGCGGTGTGTCCTTGCCGCCGATCGAGCCGACGTGCACCGGACCGCCCCAGACCGCGCTCACGAGCCGCGCCATGCGCGAGTAGCCGCTGATCGCCCCGTCGTTCTCCGAGCCGGAGACGCCCAGCACGATCGTGTCGTCCTTGCGGGCGCCCGCCTCGATGAGTCGCTGCACGGCCAGCTCGGCCAGGGTCCAGTCCGGGCCGAGGGCCGGGGCGACCACCAGGTCGGGGTCGTGGCCACGGGCCACCTCGAGCGCCGTGGCCACCTCGCTGTGCGGCACGAGGGTCAGCGGCACCGCGACGCGCACGGGCGGGTAGGTCTCGTCGTGGCTCATGATCTCCACGGGCGTGTCGCGCACGTCCACCGACGGGGCGTCGCGACGCACGGCGCTGATGAGCGCCTGCAGGGCCGCGCGCTCGGCGACTCCCGCGTGGCCGGAGGAACAGGCCAGGAGCGCCTCGTCGGAACGTCGGATCACCACGGGCGACTCCCCCTCGCTGCCGGAACCGGTGCACGGCCGGCAGCGACGTGCGTAACGTCGCCGCCGGCCGCAACCGGTGTCCCACCACGGTTCGGCCCCGCGCCGAACTCTTGACCACGACGTTAGGCAGCCTGTGTTTCGCGCCCTGCGCCCGCGCGTTTCGGGCGCGTAACAGTCCGCGGGACCTTCGTCACGCCTCCAGGACGATGGGGATGATCATCGGACGACGCCGCAGCTTGCGGCCCGCGAAGGAGCCGAGCACGCGCCGGACGACCTGCTGAAGCTGCTTGGTGTCGTGAGTGCCGTCACGCAGCGACTGCTCGATGGCGTCGACGATGCGCGGCGTGACCTCGTCGAAGACCGACGGATCCTCGGCGAGTCCACGTGCCTGGATCTCCGGGCCGCTGACGATCTTGCCGTTGGTCGAGTCGACCACGACGACGACGGAGATGAAGCCCTCGTCGCGCAGGATCCGCCGGTCCTTCAGCTCACTGTCGGTGATCTCGCCGACCGAGGAGCCGTCGACGTACACGTAGCCGCACTCGACGGCGCCGACGATCGAGGCGTGCCCGTCGACGAGGTCGATCACGTAGCCGTCCTCGGCGAGGAGGACGTTCGGCACGCCGGTCTGGGTGGCCAGGGCGCCGTTGGCGTGCAGGTGACGGATCTCGCCGTGCACCGGCAGCACGTTCGACGGCTTGACGATGTTGTAGCAGTAGAGGAGCTCGCCGGCCGACGCGTGACCGGACACGTGCACGAGGGCGTTGCCCTTGTGCACCACGCGGGCCCCCAGCTTCGTCAGGCCGTCGATCACGCGGTAGACCGCGTTCTCGTTGCCGGGGATCAGCGACGACGCCAGCAGCACCGTGTCGCCCGGCTCCAGGCTCACCTGCTGGTGGCTGCGGTTCGCGATCCGCGACAGCGCCGCCATCGGCTCGCCCTGCGAGCCCGTGGACATGAGCACCATCTTCTCCGGCGGTGCGGCGTCGATCTTGTCGACGACGACGCCATCGGGCACGTGCAGGTAGCCGAGGTCGCGCGCGATCTGCATGTTGCGCACCATCGAGCGGCCCACGTACGCGACCTTGCGGCCGTGCTTCGCCGCGGCGTCGAGCACCTGCTGCACACGGTGCACGTGCGAGGCGAACGAGGCGACGATGATCCGCTGGCTGCTCGACGCGAACACGGCGTCGATCGCCGGGGTGATGTTGCGCTCCGCGACCGTGAACCCGGGCACGTCGGCGTTCGTGGAGTCGGTGAGGAAGAGGTCGACCCCCGCCTCGCCGAGGCGGGCGAAGGCCCGCAGGTCGGTGATGCGGCCGTCGAGCGGCAGCTGGTCCATCTTGAAGTCGCCCGTGTGCAGCGCGACGCCGGCGGGCGTCTTGACCGCCACGGCGAGCGCGTCGGGGATGGAGTGGTTGACCGCGACGAACTCCAGCTCGAACGGGCCGAGGTGCAGGACGTCGTTCTCGGCCACGACGTGCTGCGGGACGTCGCGCAGGCGGTGCTCACGCAGCTTCGGCTCGACGAGGGCGAGGGTCAGCTTCGAGCCGACCACCGGGATGTTGCCACGCTCGCGCAGCAGGTACGGCACGCCGCCGATGTGGTCCTCGTGCCCGTGCGTCAGCACGACGGCCACGACGTCGTCGAGCCGGTCACGGATGGGACCGAAGTCGGGGAGGATCAGGTCGACGCCCGGGTGGTGCTCCTCGGGGAACAGCACCCCGCAGTCGACGACCAGGAGCTTGCCGCCGAACTCGAAGACGGTCATGTTGCGACCGATCTCCCCGAGGCCCCCCAGGGGGATGACGCGCAGGGTGTTCGTGCCGAGTGCCGGGGGCGTCCCCAGCTCCGTGTGCATGTGGCTCAAGGAGTGTCCGTTCAGTCGAGGAGGCCGACACCATGGAGGGCGTCGCGCACCAGCGCGACCTCGTCCTCGGTGGCGTCGACCAGTGGTGCACGGGTCGTGCGGTTGTCGAGGACGCCGAGCAGCTGCAGAGCGGCCTTCGCGGCGATGACGCCTTGCGTCAGGGTCATGATCGCGCGGACGAGCGGGATCATGCGGTCGTTGATCCGGCGAGCCTCGCCGAGGTCACCCGCGTCGAGCGCAGCCAACATGTCGTCCCATGGCTGCGCCGTGATGTTGCCGCACGTGCTGACGACACCACTGGCCCCGTAGGCCATCCAGCCCAGGGTCAGCGCGTCGTCACCGGAGTACAGGCGGATACCGGTCTCGCGCATGAGGTAGGCACCGCGCTCGAGGTCACCGACCGCGTCCTTGACCGCGACCACCAGGGGGTTGCGGCGCAGCTCCACATAGGTGGACTCGGCGATGGTCGTGCCCGAACGTCCGGGGTGGTCGTAGAACATGACGGGCACGTCGCCGCCCGCGGCGGCGACCTCGTGCACGTGCCTGACGATGCCAGCCTGGGGCGGCTTGCTGTAGTAGGGCGTAACGACGAGCAGGCCGTGCGCGCCGGTCTTCGCAGCACTCTGGGCGAGCTCGACGCTGTGCCGCGTGTCGTTCGTGCCGACCCCCGCCACGATCGTGGCGCGGTCGCCGACCGCCTCGAGGACCGCCGCCAGCAGACGCGCGTCCTCCTCCCCCGTCGTCGTCGGCGACTCACCGGTCGTGCCACTCACCACGATGCCGTCGTTGCCGTGGTCCACCAGGTGCGTCGCGAGCCTCTGCGCCGCGTCGAGGTCGAGGTCCCCCTCAGGGGTGAACGGCGTGACCATGGCGGTCAGGACGCGGCCGAACGGTGCGGCCTCGCTGGCGAGCGGGGAGGTCATGGACCGAGGTTACCGCTGACCGCCGTCAGCATCCCCGCCGCACCTGTGTCGTCTGCCGCCCACGGCCCGGCACCCCCGCTGTGTCCTCTGCTGGGGCCGCTACCGTCGGCGCATGACGTCGTACGCCGGACCACCCGGACCTGCTCACCGTCTCGGTCAGCTACTTCAAGCCGCCGACCCCCGGACCGGCGTCGGTCGAGGTCACCACCCTGCGCGTCGGCCGGCGCGTCTCGGTGCACCAGGCCGCCCTGCAGCAGGGTGGCCGCACCGTCGCGCACGCCGTGATCTCCCTGCACGACTGGGACGCGGCCGGCACCGTCGAGCACCTCCCGCACGCCGCGCCGGCGGTGCCCAGGCCCGACGACAGCTCCGACCTGTCGCCGTTCATCCCGACCGGCGCCGTGCCCATCGTGGAGCGCTACGAGTCCCGCTCGCCCGAGGTGCCCGGCTGGCTGCGCGGCGAGCAGTCGGGCTCCGCCGAGGCGACCGTCTGGGTCCGGCCGAAGGACGGCCGTCGGGTCGACGCCCTGGCAGCGGCCGCCATCGTCGACGGGTACCCGCCGGTCACGGCCGAGCTCGGCCACCTCGCGTCCGCCACCGTCCAGCTCACGGTCCACCTGCGCCGACGCCCCGACAGTGCCTGGGCGCTGCTGCACGTCACGACCCGCCACGTCCAGCAGGGCTACCACGACGAGGACGTCGAGCTGTGGGACGAGCAGGGTCGGCTCGTGGCGCAGAGCCGTCAGCTGGCCGTGCTGTCCTGAGGGCGCGCCCGCCCGACCGCGACGTCGAGCGCGCGACCTGCGCCGACCACCGCGACGGCGGTGAGCAGCACGAGCGCACCGGCGACGACGGCCGCGAGGGGGTCGTCGAGGACCAGCTGCGGGATGGCCCGCTGCGGCACGAGCGACGCCGCTGCGCCGGCACCCAGCAGGCCGATCCAGTTGCCGGTCATCGCGGCGCGGTGCTCGGGGATCCGGCCCTGACGGGCCCTGACCACGCCCAGCGGCACGGTGACGAGCGTGACGACCGACAGGGCGTGCAGCGCGCTGAAGTGCCCCGGTCGGATCTCCTGGATCCAGAACGACGTGACGGCGACGTAGAGGATCGCGACCACCCACACCCGTCCCGCCAGGCGATGGCCCCGCGTGCCGCGCGGTCCGACGAAGAGCTGCCAGAAGCCGACGACGAGCGCGACCAGGGCCGCGAAGGCGTGGGTCGCGACGAGCGGCGTCATGCCGTCTCCGGTCGCAGGACCTGGAGGAGGGGGTCGGTCACGGCGCGGACCTGGTCGACCGTGACGCCGCCGGCCTCCAGCAGCCGCCCGAACGCGTCCTCGAGCAACGCCCCGCCGTCGGCCACGAGCCGCTCCCCCGCCGGCGTCAGGGTGAGCGCGCTGCGGTTGCCCGTGCCCGGCGTGCGCGCCGCGGTCAGCAGCCCGGCCTCGGAGAGGGTGCGGACCATGCGGCTCGCGGCGGGGGCCGAGACCTCGTGGGCGGCGGCGAGCTCGGCCTGGGTCGGCGTGCCCAGCGCCTGCACCGTGACGAGCGTGAGGAAGCGCGCGTAGCTCGTGCCGTGGGCGGCACGCAGCATCTCGTCGGCGGCCGCGTCGAGCGCGGCGACGAGCGTGTGCAGGCGGTAGGCCGGCTGCCGGGGGTCGTAGGTCACCCGACCATCATGACCCGGTTAACTTAACAACGTCAAGATGCTCGGCGGTAGGTGACGATGTCGAACGGCACCCGGTCGGGCTCGGGGCCTACGGAGGGCACGCGGCCCACCTCCTGCCACGCCTCCCAGTCGACCCGCGGGAAGAAGGCGTCGCCGTCCGGCGACGCCGCCACCCGGGTCACCACCATGACGTCGACGAGTCCCTGCTCGAGCGCCTGCGCGTACACCTGCGCGCCGCCGACGAGGAAGACGTCGTCGTCGAGCTCGTGGGCCCTGGCCAGCGCCTCCTCCAGCGACGCCGCGACGAGCACGCCGTCGCCCTGGGGCCCCGCCGACCAGTCCGGGTCGCGGGTCAGGACGATCGTGGTGCGACCCGGGAGCGGCCGACCGATGGAGTCGTAGGTGGTCCGTCCCATCACCATCGGGTGCCCGAGGGTGAGGCGCTTGAAGTGCGCGAGGTCCTCGGGCAGACGCCACGGCAGCGCCCCGTCGACCCCGATCACCCGGTTCGCGCCCATCGCGACGACGAGCGTGACGCTCATACGGCGATCGGCGCCTTGATGCCCGGGTGCGGGTCGTAGCCGGTGACCTTGATCGCGTCGAAGTCGAAGCCGTCGATGCTGGTGACCGTCGGGTCGAGCCAGAGCTCCGGCAGCGGACGCGGCTCGCGCTGCAGCTGCAGCCGGGCCTGGTCGAGGTGGTTGAGGTAGAGGTGCGCGTCGCCGAAGGTGTGCACGAAGTCGCCCACCCGCAGGCCGGCGACCTGCGCCACCATGTGCGTCAGCAGCGCGTAGGAGGCGATGTTGAACGGCACGCCGAGGAAGACGTCGGCGGAGCGCTGGTACAGCTGGCACGACAGCCGGCCGGGTCCGCCGTCGTCGGCCGGCGCCACGTAGAACTGGAAGAACGCGTGGCACGGCGCGAGCGCCATGGCGGGCAGGTCGGCGACGTTCCAGGCGCTGACGATGTGGCGCCGGGAGTCGGGGTCGGCCTTCAGCGCCTCGACGACCTGGGCGAGCTGGTCGACCGTCTCGCCGGACGGCGTCGGCCAGCTGCGCCACTGGTGCCCGTAGACCGGACCGAGCTCGCCGTCGGCGTCGGCCCACTCGTCCCAGATGGTGATGCCGTGCTCGCGCAGCCACGTGGTGTTGGTGTCGCCACGGACGAACCAGAGCAGCTCCCCGACGACCGACCTGAGGTGGATCTTCTTGGTGGTGACGAGCGGGAACCCCTCGGAGAGGTCGAAGCGCATCTGGTGCCCGAACACGCTGAGCGTGCCGGTGCCGGTGCGGTCGCCCTTCTCGACCCCCTCGTCGAGGACGCGGCGGACGAGATCGAGGTAGGCCTGCATGACTCGCAGGATACTCGCCCCCACGACCGTCCCGGTCGTGCGAGACTCTGGGCGTGCCCCTCGCCGAGTACGAGGCCTCGCCTCAGGAGGTCCGCCGTTTCGCCCTCCTGCAGATCGTCCTGACCGCCGCCTTCATGACGCTGATCTTCCTGGCGCTGGGCGGCACCGACGCCGACCTCCCGCCGTGGTGGCTGCTCGGCGTGCTCGGCCTCGGGCTCGTGGCCGCCGCGGTGCTCTCCGAGCGCGTGTGGCTGCAGTCGTCGCCGCTCGACCCCGAGGCCGACCCCGCCGAGAACCAGCGGCGTGCCGTCGGCATCTTCGCGGCCCAGACGGTCCGCAAGCTCGTCTTCTGCGAGGCCGTGGTGCTGGTCTCGATCCTGGTCGCCTTCGTCGGCTCGTGGGGTGGGTGGACGATCCTGCTCGTCGGCGTCCCCGGTCTCTTCCTCCTCGGCTGGGAGACCTGGCCGGGACTGCGGAACCTGTCGATGACGGCAGCGATGCTCGACGCCCAGGGCGCCGACTCGAGGCTGGTCGAGAGCTTCCGGTCCTGGTGAAAGGGCTTGGAGCCCGCGCGACGCCCGGTCCATACTGGGTGCCGAGCGGGATCAGTGGCCCGGCGGTCGTCACCGCCCCGGTCCCACGTGTCGTACCTCGCTCACGTCCCTGCACAGGACACTCCTGGTGATCCCGCCACGGCGGGTGGGGTTCAACTCCCCTCGTCGGCGCGGGCCGGCAGCCCCGGGACCTCCCGGGGCACCTGGACGCGAGGCCCTGCAGGACTCCGGGTCCTCCGCCTCCTGCACGGGGCCGTCCCGCGCCGATCCACCATCCGACGACCACCCGAGAGGACCATCGTGAAGATCACCGTCCAGCCCCACGAGCGCGTGCTGGTGCACCGCGACGGTGCCCTCGTCGACGTCCTCGGACCGGGCCGTCACCGGCTGCGCCGCCGACGGACCGTGCGGCACGTCGTCGACGTGCGTGAGCGTCTGCTCGGCCTCGCCACCCAGGAGGTCCCGACCTCCGACGGCCTGCGGGTCAAGGTCGGTGCCACGCTGACCTGGCGGGTCGTCGACCCTGTCGCCTGGCACGCCGTGGCGCTCGACCCGAAGGCCGTGGTCTACGAGGCAGCGCGGCGCGCGGTGCGCGACGTGGTGGCCGCGTCCGACCTGGCCGGCCTCGCGTCGGGCGTGCCCGAGGACGACGTCCCCGCCGCCCTCGCGGCTGCCCTCGGCGCTGTCGGGGCGGAAGCCACGTCGCTGCGCGTCACCGACGTGCTCCCGCCGGCGGAGGTGCGCCGGGCGGTCGAGGCCGCCGAGGTGGCCCGCCACCGCGCCGTCGCGGCGCTCGAGGAGGCGCGGGGGCAGAGCGCGGCCGTGCGACACCTCGCCAACGTCGCCGACGTGCTCGACCACCACCCCGCCCTCGCCGCGCTGCGGCTGGCGGAGGTGGCCGCGGCCGGCGGCGGCAGCGTCGTCGTCGAACGCCCGAGCGGCGCTACCCGGTGAGCGGCGCCGACGTCAGCGTCCGGCTCGCCTGGCCGGACGACGCCCCAGCCATCGCCGAGGTGCAGCGCTCCGCGTGGGGCGCTGCCCTCGGCGAGGTCCCCGACGTCGACCTGGCACCGGCGTGGGCACGCCTGCTGGGCTCCCCACCTGACGCGAGGGCCCGCGTGCTCGTGGCACTCGAGCAGGCCACGGTGCGCGGCGTGGCCTTCGTGCACCCGTGCCACGACCCCGACGCCGACCGGGTGGCCGACGGCGAGGTCGGCGAGCTGCTCGTCGATCCCCAGCACCGCGGCGCGGGACACGGCTCGCGCCTGCTCCAGGCCGCCGTGGACACGCTGCGCGCCGACCACTTCGTCCGCGCGCGCTGGTGGGTGCCGACCACCGACGACCGGCTGCGCGCCTTCGTCGTCGGCACCGGCTGGACGGCCGACGGGGCGCACCGCGAGCTCGCCGACGAGGCCGGCGGGCGGACGGTCAAGCAGGTCCGGCTCGTCACGTCGCTCGTCGAGGCATGAGTGACGCAGCCGGTCCGGACCGCGCGGCCCGACGTCGCGTGGTCGTGGACTCCCTGGGGGTCGGTGCGGCGACCGGCGCGTACGGCGTCTCCTTCGGTGCGCTCGGCACCACCTCGGGGCTCGACGTCCTGCAGACCTGCGTGCTCTCCCTGCTCGCGTTCACGGGTGCGTCGCAGTTCGCGTTCGTCGGCGTGGTCGCGGCCGGAGGAGTACCGGTCACCGGCGCCGTGACGTCGGTCCTGCTCGGCTCGCGCAACCTGTTCTACGGCCTGAGCATCGCGTCGGTGCTGCGATTGCACGGTGTGCGGCGCCTGCTCGGTGCGCACCTCGTGATCGACGAGTCGACCGCCGTCGCCCTGGCCCAGCGCCACCCGGCCCTCGGGCGGCTGGGGTTCTGGTGGACGGGCATGTCCGTGCTGGTGCTCTGGAACCTGTCGACCCTGCTGGGCGCGCTGGCCGGGACGGCGATCGGCGACCCCCGCGCCTACGGCCTCGACGCCGCGGTCGGCGCCGCGTTCCTGGGTCTGCTGTGGCCGCGTCTGGGCGGACCGCTCCCCCGCCTCGTCGCGCTCTGCGGCGCCGCCGTGGCGGCCGGCCTGGTGCCGTTCACCCCCGCCGGGCTGCCGATCATCGCCGGTGGGGCCTTGGCGGTGGCGGCCGGGCTGCTCCTCGGTCGCGCCCGAGACGGGGCGCCGACGTGAGCGCCCTCTGGATCGGCATCGTGCTCACGTGCGCCGGCTGCTACGCGCTGAAGCTCGCGGGACTGTCCGTGCCCGATCGCGTGCTCGAGCACCCGACGACGCAGCGCGCGGTCGCGCTCATCCCGGTGGCGCTGCTGGGCGCGCTGGTCGCCGTGCAGGTCCTCGCCGACGGTCAGCGACTCACCGTCGACGCGCGGCTGGCGGGCCTCGGCGTGGCTGCCGTCCTGCTGGCGCTGCGGGTGCCGTTCCTGCCGATGGTCGTCGCGGCGGCCCTCACGGCGGCACTGCTCCGTGCGGTCGGCTAGGTCGTCCGCGTGCCGAGCCCCTGCTCGGGACGCAGCCGCAGAAACAGGGCGTCGCCCTCGGCACAGACGACGTCGCCGTGCCGGATCTCCCCTCGGACGGTGATCTTGCGACCCTCGACGCGCTCGATCCAGGCCTCGACCTCGAGCTCGACGTCGATCGGGGTGAGGGCGCGGTAGTCGGTGCGCAGGAACGCCGTGCGCGTGATGGCCTGGGCCTGCGCGGCGGCGAGCATGCCGAGCACCTCGTCGAAGACCAGGGAGACGACACCGCCGTGCACGGCCATGCCGCCGCCCATCGACCAGCGTCCGAAGGTCACGTCCCCGGCCACCCGCGAGGCGTCGCGCGTGTGCATCCGGATCTCGGGAAGCATCGCGTGCCCGCGGACGGGAAGCTGCGGGACGCGTCCGTTGACCTGCTCGAGCTCCTCGCCGCCGAGCGGGGCGAGCCGCTCACGCCACGCCCGCAGGTCGTCGGCCAGCCGCGAGGCCACGTCGGCGTCGAACCGGGCGGCCGCCAGGGCGTCCTGGAAGGCACGCAGCTCCGACGCCATCGCCCCCCAGGCTCGCGCCTCGTCGTCGGTGAGCCCGGCGCTGAAGATCGACTCCCAGCTCACGCGTCGAGCCCGAGCACCACGTCGAGCCCCACCGTGACGCCCGGCCGGTCCGCCACGTGCCGCACGGCCGTGACCACGCCCGGCATGAAGGACTCTCGGGTCGAGGAGTCGTGCCTCAGGGAGAGGACCTCCCCCTCACCGCCGAGCAGCACCTCCTGCGACGCGACGAAGCCGCGCGAGCGCACGGCGTGCACGGTGATGCCGTCGACCTTCGCGCCGCGTGCGCCGTTGGGGTCGGTGGTCGTCGCGTCGGGCACCGGGTCCGAGCCGGCCTCGGCACGGGCCGCGGCCACGAGCTCGGCGGTGCGCACGGCCGTGCCCGACGGGGCGTCGACCTTCGCCGGATGGTGCATCTCGATGATCTCGACCGACTCGAAGAAGGGTGCGGCGGTCGCCGCGAAGCGCATGAGGAGCACGGCGCCGATGGAGAAGTTCGGGACGACGAGCACGCTCACGTCGGTGCGCTGCTCGACCGCGTCGCTGACCGCGCGCAGCCGGTCGCCGTCGAAGCCGGAGGTGCCGACGACGACGTGCACCCCCTGCTCCACGCACCACAGCACCTGCTCGAGCGCGACGTCGGGCGTCGTGAAGACGAGCGCGACGTCGGCCTCGTGCTCCGTGACCCGCTCCAGCGGGTCGCCCACGTCGACCTGGGCGACGACCTCGAGCCCCTCGGCCGCCTCCAGCGCCGTCACCGACGTCGATCCCATGCGCCCCTGGGCGCCCAGCACGGCTACGCGAGTCGTCATGCGCCCAGCCTAGTGAGCGAGCTCCTCGGCCAGCACCGAGAGCCCGGCGTGCAGCTCGGCGAAGGAGGTCGTGAGCGGCGCGAGGCCCAGCCGCAGGAGGTCGGGCTCGCGGAAGTCGGGGACGACGCCACGCTCGGTGAGCCGCGCCGTGAGTGCCCGTGCGTCGGGCACCCGGACGGTGACGTGGCTCCCCCGCCGGTCGGGCTCGCGCGGCGTGACCAGCTGCAGCGCGATCCCGCGCTCGCCCAGCGCGTCGAGGGCGTCGACCGTGAAGGCGGTGAGCAGCTCGGACTTGGTCCGCGCGGCCTCGACCCCGGCCTCGGCGACCATCGCCACGCCCTCGCGGACGGCGACGAGCCCCGCCACGTTGGGGGTCCCGGAGAGCAGCCGGCGCGCGTCGGTGGCCGGGCGGTACTCCTCGGCCATCGCGAACAGGTCGTCGGCGCTCCACCAGCCGGGCAGCGGCTGCTCGAGGTGCGGCAGGTGTCGCGCCGCGGCGTACAGGAACGCCGGCGCTCCGGGGCCGCCGTTGAGGTACTTGTAGGTGCAGCCGACGGCGAGGTCGACCTCGGCGGCGTCGAGCGACGTCGGGACGACGCCGGCCGAGTGGCAGAGGTCCCACACCACGAGCGCGCCGGCGGCATGCACCTGCGCCGTGAGGGACAGGAGGTCGAGCAGCACGCCCGTGCGGTAGTCGACGTGGCTCAGCAGCACGACGGCCGTGCGCTCGTCGAGCACGTCGGCCAGCGACGCGGCGACGTCGCCCTCCGCGTCCCGGTGCACGACGACGAGCTCGAGCCCGCGCTGGCGGGCGACCTGCTCGGCGAGGTAGCGGTCGGTCGGGAAGTCGCCCGCGTCGACGACGAGCCGGGTGCGTCCGGGGGCCAGCGAGGCTGCGGCGTGCAGCGCCTTCGCGATACCGATCGACGTCGAGTCGCCGACCACCGTCTGGCCCGGGGCGGCGCCGAGGAGCGCCCCGACCTCGTCGCCGACGACGACCGGCAGCTCGACCCACCCCTCGGACCAGCCGCGGATCAGGCGGGCGCCCCACTCCTCGCGCACGAACGTCGCGAGCCGCTCACGAGTGCGCAGCGGCAGACGTCCGAGCGAGTTGCCGTCGAGATAGGCGACCACGTCGGCGTCGAGCTGGAACTGCTGCCGCCAGGCGGCGAGCGGGTCGGCGGCGTCGAGGGCCGCGGCACGTTCACGGAAGTCGCTCACCCTCGGGATCGTCTCACGTGCGCCCGGACCCCGGACGCGACGAGGCCCCCACCCCGAGGGGCGAGGGCCTCGTCGACCGTGCGTGGATCAGGCGTCGGCGCCGGCCTCAGAGGCCTCGGGGGCCTCCTCGGCGGCCGCGTCGGCCACGACCGGGATCAGCGAGATCTTGCCGCGGTCGCCGAGCTCGGCGATCTCGACCTGGACCTTCTGGCCGACCGTCAGCACGTCGTCGACGCTGCTGACCCGCTGGCCGCCGTTGAGGTCGCGCAGCTTGCTGATGTGCAGCAGGCCGTCCTTGCCTGGCGACAGGGCCACGAAGGCGCCGAAGTCGACCGTCTTAACCACGGTGCCGAGGTAGCGCTCGCCGACCTCGGGCATCGTCGGGTTCGCGATCGCGTTGATCGCGTCGCGTGCAGCGTCGGCCGAGCCGCCACCCTCGCCCGCGATGTACACCGTGCCGTCGTCCTCGATCGAGATCTTGGCGCCGGTGTCGGCCTGGATCTGGTTGATCATCTTGCCCTTGGGACCGATGACCTCGCCGATCTTGTCGACCGGGACCTTCACCGTGATGATCCGCGGCGCGAACTGGCTCATCTCGTCAGGCGTGTCGATGGCCTCGGACATGACGTCGAGGATCGTCAGACGCGCACCCTTGGCCTGCGTGAGGGCACCGGCCAGGACGTCGGCGGGGATGCCGTCGAGCTTGGTGTCCAGCTGCAGGGCCGTGATGAAGTCCGGCGTGCCCGCGACCTTGAAGTCCATGTCGCCGTAGGCGTCCTCCGCACCGAGGATGTCGGTGAGGGTGACGTACTGGGTGGTGCCGTCGACCTCGCCGGAGATGAGGCCCATCGCGATGCCGGCGACCGGGGCGCGCAGCGGCACACCGGCGTTCAGCAGGCCGAGCGTCGAGGCGCAGACCGAGCCCATCGACGTCGAGCCGTTGGAGCTCAGCGCCTCCGAGACCTGGCGGATCGCGTACGGGAACTCCTCGGTGGTCGGGAGCACCGGCAGCAGCGCACGGCCGGCGAGCGCGCCGTGACCGATCTCGCGACGCTTCGGCGAGCCGACGCGGCCCGTCTCGCCCGTCGAGAACGGCGGGAAGTTGTAGTTGTGCATGTAGCGACGCGTGGTCTCGGGGCTCAGCGTGTCGAGCTTCTGGACCAGGTCGAGCATGTTCAGCGTCGTGATGCCCAGGATCTGGGTCTCGCCACGCTGGAACAGGGCCGAGCCGTGCACGCGCGGCACCACGCCGACCTCGGCCGACAGCTCGCGGATGTCGGCGAGGCCACGGCCGTCGATGCGCACCTTGTCACGCAGCACGCGCTGGCGCACGAGGCTCTTGGTAACGGCGCGCAGCGCGGCGCCGACCTCCTTCTCGCGGCCCGCGAACTGCTCGCCGAGCTGGTCGAGCACGTCGGCCTTGATCGCGCTCTCGCGCTCCTCGCGGTCGGCCTTGGAGACGATCGTGAGGGCCTCGGACAGCGGGCCGGACGCGACCCCGGCGACGGCGTCGTAGACGTCGTCCTGGAAGTCGAGGAAGACCGGGAAGTCCTGGACGGGCTTCGCGGCGGCCTCGGCGAGCTGCTGCTGGGCCTCGCAGAGCTGACGGATGAAGGTCTTCGACGCCTCGAGGCCGCCGGCGACGACCTCCTCGGTCGGCGCCTGGACACCGGACTGCACGAGGTCCCAGGTGGACTCGGTGGACTCCGCCTCGACCATCATGATCGCGACGTCGGTCGAGCCGTCGGCCTGCGTGGCGATGCGGCCCGCGACGACCATGTCGAACACGGCGTCCTCGAGCTGGCTGTGCGTCGGGAACGCGACCCACTGGCCGTCGATGAGCGCGACGCGCGTGGCACCGATGGGGCCGGAGAACGGCAGGCCGGAGATCTGCGTCGACGCCGAGGCGGCGTTGATGGCGAGGACGTCGTACGGGGTGTCGGGGTTGAGGGCCAGGACCGTGATGACGACCTGGACCTCGTTGCGCAGGCCCTTCTTGAAGGTCGGGCGCAGCGGACGGTCGATGAGGCGACAGGTGAGGATGGCGTCCTCGCCCGGGCGGCCCTCGCGACGGAAGAACGAGCCGGGGATGCGACCCGCGGCGTACATGCGCTCCTCGACGTCGACCGTCAGCGGGAAGAAGTCGAAGTGGTCCTTGGGCTGCTTGCCGGCGGTGGTGGCCGAGAGCAGCATCGTGTCGTCGTCGAGGAACGCGGACACGGAGCCGGCGGCCTGGCGGGCGAGCTGGCCCGTCTCGAAGCGGATGGTGCGGGTGCCGTAGCGACCGTTGTCGATGACGGTCTCGATGGCGTGGATGGTGTCGGACATGGGAGTCCCTTCTCGCGACGCGTGTCGCGCGGTGGGACGAGACCCGGACCTGCCGTGATGGTGGTCGGTCTTCGATCGAGGCCCGCGGCCCGGCGTACGCCGTCCCGAGGGCCACTACCGAGGACCGGACCCGACGTGGCGGCTCTCGTCCGTGGATGTGTCGTGTTCAGTTGTCGGGGCGCAGGGCCCCTGATGCAGTTCAGGCGGCCACCCGGAGGGTGACCGCCTGAACGAGGTCAGCGACGCAGACCGAGACGCTCGATCAGCGAGCGGTAGCGCTCGATGTCGGTGTTCTGCAGGTAGTTCAGCAGACGACGACGGCGACCGACGAGCAGCAGCAGGCCACGACGGCTGTGGTGGTCGTGCTTGTGCTCCTTGAGGTGGTCCGTCAGGTGCGAGATGCGCTGCGTGAGCAGCGCGACCTGGACCTCCGGGGAGCCGGTGTCGCCCTCGCTGCGGGCGTACTGGCTGATGATCTCGTCACGCGGGGTACCGGCGACGGTGGGCGCAGCGGTCTTCTTCGACATTCTTCTCCTGGGAGGTCGTTGCACGGCGCTCCCGGGCATGTCCACCGGGGCTCTACGGACCGTGGGCGTTCGCACGCCGTCGTCCAGGTTATCAGCGCGCCGGTCGTTCCGACGAATCGCCTCGCCGTCGCGGACCGGGCGACGTCAGGCGAGCGCCGCGCGCGCCTGCTCGACGTCGGCGTGCATCTGCTCCACGAGCGCGTCGACGCCTCGGTACGCGACCATCGGGCGCAGGTGCGAGACGAGCTGCACCCGCACGGAGCGGCCGTAGAGGTCGAGGTCGTGGCCGTGGTCCATGACGTAGGACTCCACGCGACGCTCGGTCCCCGCGAAGGTGGGGTTCGTGCCCACGGAGATCGCCGCGGGGTAGTCGGCGTCGCCGGTGAGCAGCCGCCCGGCGTAGACGCCGTCGGGCGGCACGCAGTAGTCGGCCTGCACGGGGACGTTCGCGGTGGGGAACCCGAGGTCGCGACCGCGCTGGTCACCGGGGGTGACGACACCGTCGACCTCGTGCGGACGCCCGAGCAGCTCGGCCGCCTCCTCCAGCCGGGCCTCGGCCACGAGGGCGCGGACCCGCGTGGACGACCACGGCTGGCCGTCGGCGCCGTGGCCGTCGCCGACGAGCGTGAAGGCGCTGGCGTCGCAGTCGTGCCGTGCGCAGAGCTCGCGGAGCGTCTCGGTCGTGCCCGACGCCCGCGACCCGAACGTGAAGTTCTCGCCGACGACGACGTGACGCGCCTGCAGCTCCTCGACGACGACGCGCTCCACGAACTCCTCGGGCGACCAGCCCGCCATCGTGCGGTCGAAGTCGAGCACGCGCACGTGGTCGGCGCCCCGCACGCCGGGCGCGGGCTCGTGCAGCAGCTCGATCCGGCGCTGCAGCGACGTCAGCCTCGACGGGACGCGATCGGGCGCGAAGACCGCCACCGGGTGCGGGTCGAACGTGACGGCGACGACGGGCAGGCCCTCCGCGACCTCGCGGGTGCGTCGCAGCAGGGCCTGGTGGCCGCGGTGGACCCCGTCGAAGGTGCCGATGGTGACCGCCGTCGCGGTGCCCAGCGGGGCCGTCGAGGCGCCGCCGCGGTCTGTCCAGGTGCCCACCCCTGAACTGTGCCACACCCCGGCAGCACTGCCCTGCGACCGGGTGCACCGCCTGCGCCGGTCGGTGCGACGACCCGGCGGATGAGAGTTCTCTCATCGACGTCTCATCGTGGCGTGCGCGAGCGTGCGGCACAGTGTCGCCATGACGCGAACCCGCTACCTCGTGCCGATCGTCGTGGCCGTCGGCCTCGTGCTGCTCGGCGTCGTCGCGGCGCGGGTGGTGGCACAGGAGGACGCGCCGCCGGTCGACTACGCCCCGGTGACCGTGCCGACGTCGACCGAGACGCCCCGGCCCACGCTCTCGCCGACCCCCTCCCCGTCGGACGACCGGGACGACGACCGCGACGACGACCCGGACGACGACGATGACGACGACTACGAGCGCGTCCCGCAGACGCCGCGACCCATCGACGTTGGCGACGACGACCGGGACGACGATGACGACGACTGACCCGCGCGCGGACGGTCCACCACGCTTCTCCGTCCGCCAGCGTCTGACCGCCGCCGTCGCCCTGCTGACGGCGGCGGCGCTCGTCGCGGTCGGGGCGACGCTGTTCGTCCTGGAGTCCCAGCGCATCGACC
The DNA here is from genome assembly GCF_001628525.1 of Aeromicrobium sp. REDSEA-S38_B2. NCBI lineage: Bacteria > Bacillati > Actinomycetota > Actinomycetes > Propionibacteriales > Nocardioidaceae > Aeromicrobium > Aeromicrobium sp. REDSEA-S38_B2. The sequence continues at coordinate 18,705 of NZ_LUNH01000004.1, forward strand.
GGGCGATCGACGCGAGCCTCGGCCAGGAGGTCGGCGAGCTGCGACGGCTCCAGGCGGAGGGCGTCGACCCCGAGACGGGCCGGCCGTTCACCAGCCCCGACCGCCTGATCACGTTCTTCCTGTCGCGCAACGTCCCCGACGCGGACGAGAACCTGTGGCAGTTCCCCGTGTCGGGCACCCCGACGTTCGTGGGCGAGGCCCAGCGCGTGCTGCGGACGTCGCCGCGGTTCCCCGCCCTGGTGGAGCGCCTCACGCGTCGCGGCGGCGTCGCCGACCTCGACGTCGACGGCCGGACCTTCCGGGTCGCGGTGCAGCCCGTGCAGCAGGGCGACGAGCGGGCTGCGTTCGTCGTCACCCACGACGTGGACGGCTCGCGCGCCCAGCTCCGCGAGCTGATGGTCACGTACGCGCTGCTCAGCGCGCTCTCCGTCATCCTCATCTCCGCCGTCGCGTCGTGGCTGGCCGGGCGGCTGCTCTCCCCCGTACGACGACTGCGCGAGACCGCCCGGGGCATCACCGAGGGCGACCTCGGCGGGCGTCTGGAGGTGACCGGCAACGACGACCTCACCGAGCTGCAGCGCACCTTCAACGACATGCTCGACCGGCTCGAGGAGGCGTTCGCGAGCCAGCGTCGCCTGCTCGACGACGCCGCCCACGAGCTGCGCACCCCGCTCACCGTGCTGCAGGGGCACCTGGAGGTGCTCGACCCGACCGACCCCGACGACGTCCGCACCACGCGCACGCTGCTGCTCGACGAGATCGACCGGATGACCCGCCTCGTCCACGACCTCCTGCTGCTCGCGAAGGCGGAGCGTCCGGACTTCGTCCGCCTCGAGCGCACCGACGTGGAGGCGCTCACGCTCGGGGCCCTCGAGCGCGCACGGGGACTCGCCGACCGCAGCTGGGTGCTCGACGCTGTGGCCCGCACCCACGTCGACGTCGACCCCCAAAGGCTGACGCAGGCGCTGCTCCAGCTCGCCGACAACGCCGTCCGGCACACCCGGCCGGGAGCCGAGGTCGGCATCGGGTCGCGGGTGCACGACGGGCACGTCGAGCTGTGGGTGCGCGACACGGGCGCCGGGGTGCCGTCGGCGCTGCGTGGGACGATCTTCGAGCGCTTCACCCAGGGCGACGGTGAGCAGGCCGGCTTCGGTCTGGGCCTGTCGATCGTCGCCGCCATCATGGAGGCGCACGAGGGTCGGGTGGTGCTCGACCCGCCCGGGGCGACGTCAGGTGCGACGTTCCGGCTCGTCATCGCGACAGGAGGACTGTGGTGAACCGGATTCTCGTGGTCGAGGACGAGGAGCGGATCGCCTCGTTCGTCGCGAAGGGGCTGAAGGCCGAGGGGTTCACGCCGACGGTCGTCACCGACGGCGTGAGCGGTCTCGACTACGCGCTGACGGGTCCGTTCGACCTCATGGTGCTCGACATCGGTCTGCCCGGGCTCGACGGCTTCACGATCCTCGAGCGCGTGCAGGCGGAACGACCCGAGCTGCCCGTGATCGTGCTGACGGCCCGAGACTCGGTGACCGACACGGTCCAGGCGCTCGAGGGAGGTGCGGCCGACTACATGAGCAAGCCCTTCCGCTTCGCCGAGCTGCTGGCCCGCGTCCGCCTGCGGCTGCGCGCCCCCGCCACCCCTGCCCCCGACGACGAGCTGGTCGCCGGCGACGTCCGCCTCGACCTGCGCCGACGTCGCGCGTACGTCGGCGAGCGCGAGGTCGAGCTGTCGGCACGCGAGCTGTCGCTCGCCGAGGTGCTGATGTCGCACCGCGGGCAGGTGCTCTCGCGCGAGCAGCTGCTCTCCCACGTGTGGGGCTACGACTTCGACCCCGGCTCGAACGTCGTCGACGTGTACGTCGGCTACCTCCGCAGGAAGCTCGGCGCCGGACTCGTCACCACCGTCCGGGGGCTGGGGTACCGGGTCGACTGAGGGCCTCCGTGTCCTGCGGCTGCGGCGTCTGTGGTCTGCCGGACCCCGCTGCTGCGCTGCCTGCCCCGCCCAGCGGTGGGTAGGGCGCGGGATGCGCCTCGTGGGAGGTAGGTGACCCGCGCTACGTCCGGCCCGGGAGGTACCTCCTGGGGGTCAGGGACCCACCGACTCGAGCAGCCGGGGCAGCGCAGCCGCAGGCCGGAAGAGGGGGGCTCAGCGCTTGAGCGTGAACCCCGACAGCCGCGCGGACGGCAGGCCGGCGATCATCGGCTCCAGCTCGAGGGCGATCTGGCGCGGCGTGGGGCGCTGCGCCGGGTCGCGGTCGAGGCAGCGTGCGATGAGGTCGGCGGCACCGCGGTGGACGAAGCCGGGCAGCGGCTTCGGCTCGTCGTGCAGCTGCGCCCAGCGGGGCTCGCGGTCGAAGGCACGGAAGCCCGCGGCGGCCCGGAAGAGGGTGGCGCCGAGACCCCACACGTCGGCGGCGGGTCCGACGGTGCCGCGCTCCCCCGGCGCGCACTGCTCGGGGGCCATGTACTCGTCGCTGCCGACCGGGTGGTCGAGGGCCGCGGCGTCGTCGACGTCGAGCGCGACGGAGAGGTCGACGAGCTGGGCGGGCGCACCCATGATGACATTGCTGGGCTTCACGTCGAGGTGCACGACGCCCTGGCCGTGCAGGTAGTGCAGCACCGACGCGAGCTCGAGCGCGAGGGGCAGCAGCTGGTGCTCCGGCACCGCGCCGTGCCGCGAGATCAGCCGCGACAGGTTCGGGCCCTCGACGTGCTCGAGGACGAAGTAGGGACGGGCCGCCTCGTCGTCGTAGGAGAAGACGCGCGTGAGGCCGGGGTGCGCCAGACGTGCGAGCAGCGCGACCTCCCGCTCGAGTCCCGCGCGGGAGACGGGGTCGGCGACGTGCCCCGGCCGGAGCGCCTTCACGACGACCGGGGCGTGCAGCCGGTCGTCGAAGGCCAGCCACGCCTCGTAGACGGTGCCGCCGCCGAGATCCTTCACGGCCGTGAGGCCGGGGGCGATCTCGTCGCCCCCGGCCAGGCCCCACACGTCGTCGGGCATCAGCGGTCGGTGCCGGTCGTCGGCGCGGTGTTCTTGGTCGGCGCAGTGTTCTTCGTCGGCGCAGTGTTCTTCGTCGGGGCGGTGTTCTTCGTGGGCGCCGACTGGACCGTCTTGGCGGTGTTCGCGGTCGGGGCGGTGCCGCGGGTCTGCGCGGTGTTCGCCGTCTGCCGGGTGACGGTGGTGCTCAGGTCGTCGTCACGGTCGTCGTCATCGTCGTCGTCCGCGGTGACGACCCACGACGAGGTCGAGTCGTCGCGCTTGAGCAGGGGGTCGCGGTCGCCGTCGGCGTGGGCGCTGGAGAGCGCGAAGCCGGCGGTGCCGAGCGCGAGGGTGCCGGCGACGGCGGCGATGGCGGTACGGGCGGTGGTCTTCATGGGTCCTCCTGGGGTCGATGCGATGACCCCAGGCTCCTGGTGCGTGGTGAGCCCTCCGTGAGACGTCGATGAGAGGCCTCTCATCGGCGTCGAGCGCCTACAGCAGGGGGCGCAGCGGCGTCAGCAGCAGCTCGCAGGCGCGGGCGACGATCGGTCGGGACTGCCAGTGCTCGAGGGTCAGCTCGCGACAGTTCGCCAGGTCGGTCTCGAACACCGTCTCGAGGTGCTCGGCGAGGGCGGGGTCGACGACCTCGAGGTTGATCTCGTAGTTGCCGGTCAGGCTGAGCCGGTCGATGTTGGCGGTGCCGACGGTCGACCACTGGCCGTCGATCGTCGCGGTCTTCGCGTGCACCATCGCGTCCTGGTAGAGCTGGATCCGCACGCCGTGGCGCAGCAGCTCGCCGTAGAAGCCGCGGGACAGCCAGTCGGCGACGACGTGGTTGCTGACCTCGGGGACGATGATCGTCACCTCCACGCCGCGCGACCGGGCGTCCTTCAGGGCCTGCAGGATGTCGTGGTCGGGGATGAAGTAGGCGGCCGTGATGTGGATGTGGTGCCGGGCGCGGTCGATGGCCTCGAGGTACATGCCACGAATCGGGAACACGAGCTGGCGGGGCACGTTGCGGTGGGCCCGCACGCTCGGCTCCCAGCTGGCCTCCCCCAGCGGCTCGATGGGCACCGGGTGCAGGTCGTTCCAGAAGTCGATGAAGGCGTTGTCGAGGTCCCAGACGGCCGACCCCTCGACCCGCAGGTGCGTGTCGCGCCACTGCGTGGCGTACAGGGAGCCCACGTTGTACCCGCCCACGAAGCCGACCGTGTCGTCGACGACGAGGATCTTGCGGTGGTCGCGGCCCCAGCGTCGCGGGTTGAAGGGCTGCAGGCCCGTCTTCAGCACCGGGTAGCGCAGCACGTGGACGCTCGGCGGGAACGTCAGGAACGAGCGCGGGACGACGAGGTTGGCGAACCCGTCGTAGATCACCCGCACGTCGACCCCGCGGTCGGCGGCGGCGACGAGCTCGCGCTTGAACGCCTCGCCCATGTCGTCGCCCTTGAGGATGAAGGTCTCGAAGAGGATGCGGGTGGTGGCGCCGCGGATCGCCGCGAGCATGTCGTCGTACAGGTCCTCCCCGTAGGTGTACGTCGTGGCGCTGTTCTCGCTGCCGACGGGCACGGTCCGCGGCGGCACGGTCGGGAAGCTCGTCTCGCTCGCGCCGCGGAGGATCTTGCGGACCTTGGTCGTGACCATCAGACCCGCCACGATGCCGACGACGGAGAGGAACCAGGTCTGCAGGGGACGCCAGATCAGGCGCTCGGTCGAGAGTCGGGCCACGTCGTCACCCTAGGGCACGGCGACGCGGGTCCCGTCGACGTCAGACGAAGACGGCGACGGCGCGGGCGGAGCCGCCGCGCTGCTCGTAGAGCGCCAGGAAGCGGCCGTCGGGCGCGAACAGGGCCACGGGGCCGGGTGCGCCGAGGTCGACGTCGGCGAGCGCGCGCCCGAAGCGCACCTCGCCGGCGGCCGCCTCGTCGAGGTCGAGCGACGGGAACGCCGCGCGGGCGGCGTCGTCGAGCGCGACGTGCTGCCACGACCGCTCGAGCTCCTCGAGCGTGCTGGCGACGTCGAGGTCGAAGCCCCCGACGCGGGTGCGGCGCAGCATCGTCAGGTGGCCGCCGACGCCCAGGGCCGCCCCGAGGTCGCGGGCCAGGGCGCGCACGTAGGTCCCGCTGCTGCACACCACGCGGGCGTCGACGTCGACCACCGCCAGACCGTCGACCTGGAGGTGCCGGACGTCGGTGACCTCGAACGTCGACACGGTGACGGGCCGGGCGGGGAGCTGCACGGCCTCCCCCGCGCGGACGCGCGCGTACGAGCGCCTCCCGTCGACCTTGATCGCCGACACGGCCGTCGGCACCTGCTCGATGTCGCCGGTGAGGGGGAGCACCGCGGCACGGATGGCGTCGTCCGTGACGCCGGAGGCGTCGGCCCGCTCCACCAGGTCGCCCTCGGCGTCGTCCGTGACCGTGGTCCAGCCGAGCCGCATCGTCGCGAGGTACTCCTTGTCGGCCAGCTGCAGGTGGCCGAGCAGACGGGTGGCCCGCCCGACACCGAGCAGCAGCACCCCCGTCGCCATCGGGTCGAGGGTGCCGGCGTGGCCGACCTTGCGGGTGCCGGCCAGGCGACGGGTGCGGGCGACGACGTCGTGCGACGTCCACCCGGCGGGCTTGTCGACCACGACGAGCCCGACGCGGGTCTCGCTCATGCCCGCTCGTCGTCCTCGTCGTCGTCCTCGGCCGCGCGCGGCTGCTTGTACGGGTCGGGGTCGCCCGCGTAGGTCTTGCCCTCGGCGGCCGCGGCGACGCGCTCGTCGCTCTCGCGCGCCTTGGCGAGCAGGTCCTCGATCTGGCGGGCCGACTCCGGGACCGCGTCGAGGAAGAACTCCAGCGACGGGGTGTGCCGGGTGCCGAGCTGCTTGCCGACCTCGGTGCGCAGCAGGCCGGTGGCGCTGCGCAACGCGGCCGCCGTGTCGGCGGCGGCGCGCTCGTCGCCCATGACGGTGTAGAAGACCGACGCGTTCTGGTGGTCGCCCGTGAGCCGCACGTCGGTGATCGTCACGAAGCCCAGGCGCGGGTCCTTGACCCGACGCTCGAGCATCTGGGCGATGATCACCTTGATGCGGTCGGCGAGCTGCTGGGTGCGCTGTCCGGCCATGGTTCCTCCTGCTGGGTCGCCGCCGCGGACCCAGGATCGCTCCCGGGTCCGCGGCGGACTGCTGACTCAGCTACGCGGCTTCTCGCGCAGCTCGAACATCTCGACGACGTCGTCGATCTTGATGTCGCCGTACCCCTTGAGGACGAGACCGCACTCGAAGCCCTCGCGGACCTCGGACACGTCGTCCTTCTCGCGGCGCAGGCTCGCGAGCTCGAGGTTGTCGGCCACGACCGAGCCGTCGCGGAGCAGACGCGCCTTGGCGTTGCGCCGGAGCGTGCCGCTCGTGACCATGCAGCCGGCGATGTTGCCGATCTTCGACGAGCGGAAGATGTCGCGGATCTCCGCCGTGCCGAGCTGGTGCTCCTCGAACTCCGGCTTGAGCATGCCCTTGAGCGCCGCCTCGATCTCGTCGATCGCCTGGTAGATGACCGAGTAGTACTTGATCTCGACACCTTCGCGGTCGGCCAGCTCCGTCGCCTTGCCCTGCGGGCGGACGTTGAAGCCGATGATGACCGCGTTGGAGGCCGCCGCCAGGTTGACGTCGGTCTCGGTGATCGCACCCACGCCACGGTCGATGACCCGCAGGTTGACCTCCTCGCCCACGTCGATCTGGGCCAGCGAGTCCTCGAGCGCCTCGACCGAGCCGGAGCCGTCACCCTTGAGGATGAGCAGCAGCTCGTCGGTCTCGCCCTTCTCCATCGAGGACATGAAGTCCTCGAGGGTCCGGCGACCCGTGCGCTTGGCCAGCGCGGCGTTGCGCTCGCGAGCCTCGCGCTTCTCGGCGATCTGGCGCGCGATCCGGTCGTCGTCGACGACCATGAAGTTGTCGCCGGCGCCGGGCACGGCCGTCAGGCCGAGCACCAGGGCAGGACGCGACGGCGGCGCCTCGACGATGTTCTCGCCGAACTCGTCGAGCATGGCGCGCACGCGGCCGAAGGCCGAGCCCGCCACGAGCGTGTCGCCCACCCGCAGCGTGCCGCGCTGGACCAGCACCGTGGCGACCGGGCCGCGACCGCGGTCCAGGTGCGCCTCGATGGCGAGGCCCTCGGCGTTCTGCTCCGGGTTGGCACGCAGGTCCAGCGACGCGTCGGCCGTCAGAATGACCGCCTCGAGGAGGTCGTCCAGACCCGTGCCCGCCTTGGCGGAGACGTCGACGAACATCGAGTCGCCGCCGTACTCCTCGGGGACGAGGCCGTACTCGGTGAGCTGGCCGCGTGCCTTGGTCGGGTCGGCGTCGGGCTTGTCGACCTTGTTGACCGCGACGACGATCGGCACGCCGGCCGCCTTCGCGTGGTTGAGCGCCTCGACCGTCTGCGGCATGACGCCGTCGTCGGCCGCGACCACGAGGATCGCGATGTCGGTCGCCTGCGCACCACGGGCACGCATGGCGGTGAACGCCTCGTGACCCGGGGTGTCGATGAAGGTGATGGCCCGCTCGTTGCCGTCGACCTCGGTGGTCACCTGGTAGGCGCCGATGGTCTGCGTGATGCCGCCGGCCTCCTTGGCGACCACGTTGCTGTTGCGCAGCGCGTCGAGCAGCTTCGTCTTTCCGTGGTCGACGTGACCCATGACGGTCACGACCGGCGGACGCGCCGCAAGGTCGGAGTCGTCGCCGGTGTCCTCGCCGAACTCCAGCGAGAACGACTCGAGCAGCTCACGGTCCTCGTCCTCGGGCGAGACGACCTGGACGTCGTAGTTCAGCTCCTCGCCGAGCAGCTGCAGCGTCTCGTCGTTGACGGACTGCGTGGCGGTGACCATCTCGCCCAGGTGGAACAGCACCTGCACGAGCGACGCCGCGTCGACGCCGATCTTCTCGGCGAAGTCGGTCAGCGAGGCACCGCGCGCCAGACGGACGGTCTGGCCGTCGCCCTTGCGGACGCGGACGCCGCCGATGGCGGGCGCCTGCATCTGGTCGAACTCCTGCCGCTTCGCGCGCTTGCTCTTGCGACCGCGACGGGCGGGACCACCGGGGCGACCGAAGGCGCCCTGCGTGCCACCACGACCGCCGGGACGGTTGCCACCGGGACGGCCACCGGGGCCGCCGAAGCCGCCTCCGCCGCCCGGGGCGCCGCCACCGGGACGACCGGCGAAGCCGCCGCCGCCGCCGGGACGTCCGCCGCCGGCGCCACCGCCGGGACGAGCACCGCCGGGACGGCCACCGGGACCACCACGGCCGGGTCCGGGACGCGCGTTGGCGAGGCCGGACTGCTTGGGCATCATCGCCGGGTTGGGTCGCGGCATGCCGGGACGGCCGCCGGGCGCGGGAGCCGCGGTGCCGGCGCCGCCTGCGCCACCCTCACGGGCGGCCGGCGGACGCGGAGCGCGCTCCTGCTGCATCCCCTGGCGCGAGGAGTACGGGTTGTTGCCGGGGCGCGCGCCACCGGGGCGCGGACCCGGACGGGGGCCCGGAGCCGGCTTGGGCCCGGGCTGGGCGGCCGGCGCGGAGGCCGCGGCGGCCGGTGCCTCGGGCTCGGCCGGACGACGCGGGCCGGGACGCGGACCGGGGGTCGGCGTGGCCTTGGGCGCGGCGGGGCCGGGCTTCGGGGCCGCGGACGCAGGGGTCGGTGCGCTGGGCGCCTGCGGTGCGGCGGGGGCCTGCGGCGCAGCCGGGGCGGGTGCCTCGGCGGCCGGTGCCTTGGGGGCGGGCGCAGGGGCGGCCTTCTTGGCACCCTTCTTCGCACCCTTGGCGAGCAGCGCGTCGCCGTGCTCCTCCTTGAGGCGGCGGACGACCGGCGCCTCGACGGTGGACGACGCGGACTTCACGTACTCACCCATGTCCTTCAACGTGGACAGGATGTCCTTGCTCTGGACTCCGAGCTCTCGTGCGAGCTCGTGGACTCTGACAGCCACTGTTCTCCTTCGTGGGGGCCCGCACCCCGAAGGAGGTGAGGACCCTAGTTGACGTGCAGGCTCATCGGAACGTTCTCATCGAGAGCTCATGAGCGGTTGCTCCGTTTTCGGGTCGTGGGGCCGGTGGCCCCGTGGATGGGTTGGTGCGCCCTGGTCAGTCCCGCGGGCCGGCCATGTCGTCGAGCAGCGTCAGGTCGAGCGGTCCCTCCACGCGGAGGGCCCGGCCGAACGCCCGTCGACGTCGTGCCAGCTCCAGGCACCGAGGGTCGGGGTGCAGGTGCGCCCCTCGCCCCGGCATCGTCCGCCGCGGGTCGGGGGTCACGGTGGTACCCGCCTCCCCCGGCGTCGCGACGAGCCGGACCAGAGCGGTCACGTCGTCGCGCGACCGGCAGCCGATGCACGTGCGAGTGACCGTGGTCGAGTCTACCCCGTCCGTGGTCACGACCTGCGCTCGGGCCGCGCGCCGTCGCCGTCCTGCGGCACCTCGGTGTCGGAGCGGATGTCGATGCGCCAGCCGGTGAGCTTGGCGGCCAGGCGGGCGTTCTGCCCCTCCTTGCCGATGGCGAGCGAGAGCTGGAAGTCGGGCACGACCACGCGGGCCGCCCGGGTCTGCTCGTCGACCATCGTGACCTTCTTGACCCGTGAGGGCGAGAGCGCGTGCCCGATGAACTCCAGCGGGTCGTCGCTGTGGTCGACGATGTCGATCTTCTCGCCGTGCAGCTCGTGCATCACGTTGCGCACGCGCTGGCCCATCGGCCCGATGCAGGCGCCCTTGGCGTTGACGCCGGGCTTCGTGGCGCGCACGGCGATCTTGGTGCGGTGGCCGGCCTCCCGTGCGACGGCCATGATCTCGACCGAGCCGTCGGCGATCTCCGGGACCTCGAGGGCGAAGAGCAGGCGCACGAGGTTGGGGTGGGTGCGCGAGACCTTGACCCGCGGGCCACGCATGCCCTTCTCGACCTCGTACACGTAGGCCTTGATGCGCTCGCCGTGCGCGTACTTCTCCTCGGCGACCCGCTCGGCCGAGGGCAGCAGCGCCTCCACGCGACCCAGGTCGATCATGACGTCGCCGGGACGGCTGCCCTGCTGGATGACGCCGGAGACGATGTCGCCGACCTTGCCGGAGAACTCGCCGAACTTCTGCTCGTCCTCCGCCTGGCGCAGGCGCTGCATGATCAGCTGGCGAGCGACGGTGGCGGCGAAGCGGCCGAAGTCCTCCGGCGTGTCGTCGAACTCCTCCGAGAACCGCGGGGCCGGCGGCGCGGCGGGCGGCTGGGCGTCGTCGGACGCCGTGTCGGCCGCCTCGTCGGTCTCGGTTTCAGTCTCGGTCTCGGCCGGCTCGGCGGGAGCGACCGGCTCCGGGGCGAGCCGCTCCTTGGCCCAGACCGTCACGCGACCCGTCTGGCGGTCCAGCACGACCCGCGCGTGCGGGTGGGAGTACGGCGTCTTCTGGTAGGCCGACAGCAGCGCTGTCTCGATGGCCTCCACGACGACGTCGAGGGAGATGTCCTTCTCCCGCTCGAGGGCGCGCAGCGCGCTCATGTCGATGTCCATCAGGCGTCCTTCTCGCGGTGGTGGTCGGGGCGGCCGAGCCGTGGGGCGGAGCCGCGGCCCTTGGCCGACGGCTTCTGCTGCTTGGGCCGGCCGGTGGTGGGCGCCTTGGGGGCGCCGAGCTCGGGCGTGACGAGGGCGCGGGCGACGTCGGCGTAGGCGATCCGGCGCTGCTGACCCTTCACGGTGATCTCGACACCGGTGTCGTCGCTGCCGACGACCCGTCCGGTGACGGCGGGACCGTCGTGCAGCGTCACGGCGACGAGCCGGCCGACGTTGCGCCGCCAGTGCCGGGGCTCGGTCAGCGGACGGTCGAGCCCGCGGGACGTGACCTCGAGCGTGTAGGGCTGCTCCCCCATGGCCGTGCCGTCGTCGAGCGCGGCGGAGACGACGCGGGTGGCGTCGGTGATCAGGTCGAGCGGGACGCCGCCGTCGGCGTCGACCGCGATCCTCAGGAAGCGCCGGGTACCGGAGCGGGAGAGCTCGACCGCCTCGAGGTCGAGTCCGAGGGCGGCAAGGGGTCCGGCGACCTCGTCCCTCACGGTGTCGGCCTGCGGGTCCGCCATGTCGTGCAGCCTCCTGTGTTCTGTTGTCGGCACGTCCGGTGCGCGGTGCCGCTGGGCGACCACGCGACCCTCACTCTAGCGGGCACCCATTAGCCTGACGGGATGGTCAGCCGTCGCGTCGTCGTGGGAGGCGGGGTCGCCGTCGTGGCGGCCGGCGCGGGCCTGCACGTCGCGGGCCGCGACGACGACGTGCTGCGTGCGCTCGGGGCGCGACCGCGCCCGATGCCGGACCCTGGGGACACCCGTCTGCTGGAGCGCGCCGCGGTCGACCAGGTCGCGCTCGCCGCGTCGGTCGGCCGCCTCGAGGAGGTCCGTACCGACGACCTCGTCACGGTGCTGAGGACCCAGCTCGACGGGCTCGGCGGCGCAGTGGAGGTCGACGCCTCGACCTCGACCACGTCGTCCGACGTCGCCACCGTCGTGGCCGACCTCAACCGGACCGCCAGCCGACGCCAGACCGACGCTCTCGCAGCGGTCTCGCCCGACCTGGCCAGGGTGCTGGCCTCGCTCGCGGCCGGGCAGGCGCAGGTCGCCCGCACGCTGGGCCGCCGGGCGGGAGGTGCGTGACGTGGGCGACCCGTCCCCCGTCGGCCCCCTGCAGCGCCGCCTCGCGCTCGAGCACGAGGCCGTCTGGCTGACCTCCCTCAGCGCGGGCAGGTTCCCCGCGCTCGACGACGCCGCGCGCGCGGCACTCCGTCGCCACGAGCGGGCACGCGACGTGCTCGTCGCGCGGGTGGCGGCAGCCGGGGCGACGCCCGTGGGCCCGCAGGCGGCGTACGGCGTGCCTCCCCGCTCCGTCGACCAGGCCCGTCAGCGGCTCGCCGACGTGGCCGAGCGGATGTGCCGCGCCATCGTGCCGCTCGTGGCGCTCGGCAGCGCGGACGACCGTCGCGAGGCCGTCCGGTCGCTGCGGGCCTCGGCGCTGGAGGCGACGAGCTGGGGCGCCGGCCCCAGCGCCTTCCCCGGACTCGACCGAGGCTGAGCTCTAGGGTCAGCGGCAGACGCCGCGGACCTCGGTGATGACGTCGGCGAGGGCCACGTCGCGTCGGGTGCCGCTGGCGCGGTCCTTGACCTCCAGCAGCCCGTCGGCCAGCCCCTTGCCCACGACGACGGTCGTCGGCATGCCGAGCAGCTCCGCGTCCTTGAACTTGACGCCGGGCGACACCTTCGGACGGTCGTCGTAGAGCACGTCGAGGCCGGCGGCCTCGAGCTCGGCGACGAGCCGGTCGGCCGCCTCGAACAGCTCGGGCTGCTTCCCGGCGACCACGACGTGGACGTCGAAGGGCGCGAGCTCGCGCGGCCAGACGATGCCAAGCTCGTCGTGCGAGCTCTCGACGACGGCGGCCACGGCTCGTGAGATGCCGACGCCGTAGGAGCCCATCGTGACGGTGACGAGCTTGCCGTTCTCGTCGAGCACCTTGAGGTCGAGCGCCTCGGCGTACTTGCGGCCGAGCTGGAAGATGTGCCCCATCTCGATGCCGCGGGCGAGCTCGAGCGGACCCGAGCCGTCGGGCGCGGGGTCGCCCGCACGCACCTCGGCCGCCTCGATCGTGCCGTCGGCGGTGAAGTCGCGACCGGCCACGAGGTCGATGACGTGCGAGCCGGCCACGTCCGCCCCGGTGACCCAGCGCGTGCCGTCGACGACCCGGGGGTCGACGAGGTAGCGGATGCCGGTCTCGGACTCCTCCCCCAGCACGCCGGGGCCGATGTAGCCCTTCTTGAGCGCCGGGTGGGCGGCGAAGTCCTCCTCCGTGAACGGCTCGACGTCGGCCGGCGCGACCTGCGTCTCGAGCCGCTTGGCGTCGACCTCGCGGTCGCCGGGGACGCCGATCGCGAGCGGCTCGCGGGAGCCGTCGGGGTGGCGCAGCACCACGAGGACGTTCTTCAGCGTGTCGGCGCCGGTCCAGGGACGGTCCTCGCGCGGGAACCGCTCGTTGAGGTGCGCGACGAGCGTGTCGATGGTCGGGGTGTCGGGCGTCTGCTCGGCGTGCGCGGCCGGCAGCCCGTCGTAGGGCTGGGGGTCGGGCGCCACCGTGACCACGGCCTCGACGTTGGCCGCGTAGCCGCCGGGCGAGCGGACGAAGGTGTCCTCCCCGATCTCGGCGACGGCGAGGAACTCCTCGCTGGCCGAGCCGCCCATGGCGCCGGAGTCGGCCTGCACGACGACGTAGTCGAGACCGAGCCGGTCGAAGATGCGCACGTAGGCCTCGCGGTGCGCCTGGTAGCTGCGCTCGAGGCCCTCGTCGGTCACGTCGAAGGAGTAGGAGTCCTTCATGACGAACTCGCGGCCGCGCAGGATGCCGGCGCGGGGCCGCGCCTCGTCGCGGTACTTCGTCTGAATCTGGTACAGGCTCAGCGGCAGGTCCTTGTAGGAGCCGTAGAGGTCCTTGACCAGGAGCGCGAACATCTCCTCGTGCGTGGGGCCGAGCAGCATGTCGTTGCCGCGACGGTCGTGCAGGCGGAACAGGTTGGGGCCGTACTCGGTCCAGCGGTTCGTCGCCTCGTAGGGCTCGCGCGGCAGCAGCGCGGGAAAGCGGACCTCCTGCGACCCGATCCCCTCCATCTCCTCGCGGACGATCTCCTCGACCTTGGCCAGGACCTTGAGCCCGAGCGGCAGCCAGGAGTAGATGCCCGGCGCGACGCGCCGCACGTAGCCGGCCCGGACGAGCAGCTTGTGGCTCGGGACCTCCGCGTCCGCCGGGTCGTCGCGGAGGGTTCGCAGGAACAGCTGGGACATGCGCATGGGCCGACCCTATCGAGCGCCGCGCGAGGCCTTGAGGGCCGTGCGCACGAGCGGCACCTGCAGCGGCAGCCGGCCGACGACCCCGGCCTTCAGCACGGGCGAGGCGCGACGGCTGCGCAGCACGTCGGCCGTCATCTGCAGGTTGGCCGGGAAGACCCCCACGAGGAGCCCGGCGGCGGCCAGCCCCCCGGCGCGTCGCGTGCGGGGGTGCGCGAGCAGCGCCGCGCAGGCCACCTCCACGACCCCCGAGGCGTGCACGAGCTCGCGCCGGCGCGGGAGCGCACGCGGCACCATCTGCTCGAACGGCTCGGGCTTCACGAAGTGCGCGACCCCGGCGACGGCGAGCAGGGCGGCCAGGGCCTTCACGTCACGATCCATGTCCGCACCCTAGGCGACCGCGGTGGTGACGCGGACGGGACACCTCGGGCGACTGACGACGCGGGCCGGTCTACAGCAGGATCGACGCGAACGTGTCGACCTGGCGCAGGCCGACGCGAGCGTAGGTGGCCCGGGCGGCCGTGTTGAAGTCGTTGACGTAGAGCGTGACGTCGGACGCGACGTCACGCTGCACCAGCCGCACGACGCCGGCGAGTGCTGGTGCCGCGATGCCTCGACCACGGTGGTCGGGGTGCACCCAGACGCCCTGCAGCTGGCAGACGCCGTCGGCGGCGGCGCCGACCTCCGTCTTGAAGAGCACCTCGCCGTCCTCGATGATCGCGAACGCCCAGCCCCGGGCGACGAGCTGCGCCACCCGGGCCCGGTAGCCCGCGCCGCCTCCCGCCTCGGGGTCGATGCCGACCTCCTCGCGGAACATCGCCACGGACGCCGGGTACAGCACGTCGACCTCGTCGATCATGACGCGGCGCAGCCGCGGGTCCGGCGCGACCGCCGGCTCGTCGTCGATGGCGAGGAACGGCTGGTCGGCCCGCACCGACCGCGCGGGACCCCAGTCCTGCTCGAGCCTCGACCACAGCCGCATGACGGCGGCCTGGCGGCCGACGAGCGACGCGCTGCGTCGCATGCCGGGCGCGACACCGGTGAGGAGCAGCTGACGCGCGAACCCGTCGACGGCGTCGGCGTCGGCCTCCACGGGCACGAGGTTGGCGCCGCAGTGGCAGGCGGCGACGAGCCGGCCGTCGCGGAAGCAGCCGAGCATCGTGCCGCCGAGCATGAGGCTGCGCAGACCGGTCTCGGCGACGCGGTGGCGCACGAAGAGGTTCGCGCGCTCGTCGCGGGCCATCAGCGCCTCGAGCTCGACGCGGTCGTCGGGTCCGAGCAGCCGGACCTGCTGGTCACGGCGCCCGGTGGCGTCGGACGCGACCGGCACCAGCTCGATCATCGTGTGCTCCTCGCTCCGCAGGCCGCTCGCCCGGCTGCGGACAGCCTAGGCCAGCGGGCCGGCCGTCGCCCCTCGACGAGCGCGACCTGGGACGGACGGCGGACGTTCAGCCCGAGACCGTCACCGAGGCGGTCGCGCCGTCCTCCGGCTCCATGTCCTCGGCGATGCGCAGGGCCTCCTCGATGAGCGTCTCGACGATCTTGCTCTCGGGCACGGTCTTGATGACCTCGCCCTTGACGAAGATCTGGCCCTTGCCATTGCCCGACGCGACGCCGAGGTCGGCCTCCCGTGCCTCGCCGGGACCGTTGACGACGCAGCCCATGACGGCGACGCGCAGCGGCACCTCGAGACCGTCGAGACCGGCGGTCACCTGCTCGGCGAGCGTGTAGACGTCGACCTGGGCGCGCCCGCACGACGGGCAGGACACGATCTCGAGCTTGCGCGGTCGCAGGTTGAGCGACTGGAGGATCTGGATGCCGACCTTGACTTCCTCGACCGGCGGGGCGGACAGCGAGACGCGGATGGTGTCGCCGATGCCCTTGCCGAGGAGGTAGCCGAACGCCGTGGCGCTCTTGATGGTGCCCTGGAACGCCGGTCCGGCCTCGGTGACGCCGAGGTGGAGCGGCCAGTCGCCGCGCTCGGCGAGCATCTCGTAGGCCTGTGCCATGATGACGGGGTCGTTGTGCTTGACCGAGATCTTGAAGTCGTGGAAGTCGTGCTCCTCGAACAGCGACGCCTCCCACACGGCCGACTCGACGAGCGCCTCCGGCGTGGCCTTGCCGTACTTCTCGAGCAGGCGCTTGTCGAGCGAGCCCGCGTTGACGCCGATGCGCAGCGAGACGCCGGCGTCCTTCGCGGCCCGGGCGATCGCACCGACCTGGTCGTCGAACTTGCGGATGTTGCCCGGGTTCACGCGCACGGCCGCGCAGCCGGCGTCGATCGCGGCGAACACGTACTTCGGCTGGAAGTGGATGTCGGCGATGACGGGGATCTGGCTCTTGCGCGCGATGTCGGGCAGCGCGTCGGCGTCGTCCTGGCTGGGGCACGCGACGCGCACGATGTCGCAGCCGGCCGCGGTGAGCTCGGCGATCTGCTGCAGCGTGGTGTTCACGTCGGACGTCAGCGTCGTGGTCATGGACTGCACCGAGACGGGCGCGTCGCCACCCACGTCGACCGTGCCGACCTTGATCTTGCGGCTCTTGCGTCGCGGGCTGAGGACCGGCGGCGGCGCCTCGGGCATCCCGAGCGAGACCGGGACGGACCCGGCGCTCACGAGATGCTCACCGGGTTCACGATGTCGGCGTAGATCAGGATGACGCTCATGACCATCAGGATGCCACCCACCACGTAGGCGACGGGCAGCATCCTCGCCACGTCGACGTATCCGGGGTCCGGGCGGCGGCGCAGACGCGCCCATCCCCGACGCACGGCCTCCCAGAGCGCACCGGCGATGTGGCCCCCGTCGAGGGGCAGCAGCGGGATGAAGTTGAACAGCGCGAGGAACAGGTTCAGCGAGGCGAGCAGGGCCAGCAGCCGCTGGGCGCGCTCCGCCCAGCTGGGCTCGTCGACCGTGACGAGCTCGCCGGCGACCCGGCTGGCGCCGACCACGCTGATCGGGCCGTCGGCGGGTCGCTCCGCGCCGAACGCCGCCTTGGTGACCTCGACCATGCGCACCGGCAGGTGGGCGATGGCGCTGGCCGTGGCCGCGACCTGCTCGCTCATGACGTCCACGACGGCGCCCGGTCCCTGACGCTGCATGGTCTCGGTCGGCGTGACGCCGAGGAAGCCGACCTTCTCGGTGCGCTGCGGGTCGTCGAGCGAGGTGCGCGCGAGCACGGCGGTCGGGACGTCGGCGGACACCTCGCGACCGTCGCGGTCGACGACGAGACGGGCCTCGCGGTCGCCGTTGGCGCGGATCAGGCCCGACAGCTGCTCCCACGACGTGATCCGCTCGCCGTTGAACGAGACGAACCGGTCGCCGGGCTGCAGGCCGGCCTGCTTGGCCGGGGTCACGGGGTCGGCGTCGGTGCAGGCGCGACCCGCCTCGGCGTCGGTGATGGCGCAGTCGGAGACCGCCTGGACGGTCGTCGTCGGGGTGAGTGCGCCGAAGCCCATGAGCACGACCGCGAACAGCACGACGGCGATGGCGACGTTGACGAGCGGTCCGCCGGCCATCACGATCAGCTTCTGCCACCAGGGCTTGCGGTAGAAGAGACGCTCGAGGTCGTCGTCCTCGATCAGCTCGTGCTCCGCGTGGCGCGCGTCGCTGACGAGCTGGGTGAAGAGACCGGTGCTGGTCGCGCGGACCTCGTGGGGGTCGGCCGCGACGCCGTCGCGCCGCTCGGGCGGCAGCATGCCGACGAGCTTCACGTAGCCGCCGAGCGGGATCGACTTGATGCCGTACTCGGTCTCGCCCCGCTTGACCGACCAGATCGTGCTGCCGAACCCGACGAAGTACTGGGTGACCTTGATGCCGAACCTCTTCGCCGGGACCATGTGGCCGAGCTCGTGCAGGGCGATCGACGCGATGACGCCCAGCACGAAGACGACGACGCCGAGCGTGTAGATCAGCGCGGTCACGCGCGGGCTCCGCCGGTTGCACTCATGGACACTTCCTCCACCAGGGTCCTCGCCCGCTCGCGGGCCAGGGTGTCGGCCTCGAGCACGCGCTCGAGGGTCAGGTCGGCGTGGGCGGCGTCCGGGTCGCGCAGGTGCTCGTCGAGGACCGTGCCCACCGTGTCCACGATGCCAAGGAACCCCAAGTCGCCGCTGACGAACGCGTCGACGCACACCTCGTTGGCCGCGTTGAGGACGGCTGGGGCCGTGCGGCCGAACGACCCGGCGCGCCGGGCCAGCGACACGGCGGGGAATGCGGTCTCGTCGAGCGGGAAGAACTCCCAGGAGGTCGGCGAGGTCCAGTCGCAGCCGCGCGCCGAGCCCGGCACGCGCTCGGGCCAGGCGAGCCCCAGTGCGATCGGCAGCCGCATGTCCGGGGGCGAGGCCTGCACCATCGT
Organism: Aeromicrobium sp. REDSEA-S38_B2; assembly: GCF_001628525.1. NCBI lineage: Bacteria > Bacillati > Actinomycetota > Actinomycetes > Propionibacteriales > Nocardioidaceae > Aeromicrobium > Aeromicrobium sp. REDSEA-S38_B2. The sequence continues at coordinate 36,853 of NZ_LUNH01000004.1, forward strand.
CGAGCCGTCGACGTACTCGACCATGGAGTGCACGACCGACGACGGGTGCACGACCACGTCGATGCGGTCGAAGTCGATGCCGAACAGCAGGTGCGCCTCGATCACCTCCAGGCCCTTGTTGACGAGCGTCGCGGAGTTGATGGTGATGACCGGACCCATGTCCCACGTCGGGTGCGCCATCGCCTGCTCGGGCGTCACGTCGGCGAGCTCGGCGCGGCTGCGTCCGCGGAACGGGCCGCCGCTGGCGGTCACGAGGAGCCGCTGCACGTCCTCGACGCGCTCGCCGCGCAGGGCCTGCGCGATCGCGGAGTGCTCGGAGTCGACGGGCACGAGCTGGCCGGGGCGCACGCGTGACGTGACGAGCTCGCCGCCGATGATCAGCGACTCCTTGTTCGCCAGGGCGAGGGTCGTGCCGGTGTCGAGCGCCGCGAGCGTCGGCTCGAGGCCGACCGCACCGGTCATGCCGTTGAGCACGACGTCGACGTCGGTGCGCGCGACCTCGGTGGCGGCGTCGGGACCGGCGAGCAGGCGGGGCACGCGGTGGTCGCCCTCGGACCAGCCGCGTCGCTTCGCCTCGGCGTAGAGGGCGAGCTGCACGTCCTGCGCCGACGTGGCGCGCGCGACGGCGACCACCTCGACCTCGTGCCGGATGGCCTGGGCGGCGAGCAGGGCCGGGTCGGCCCCGCCGGCCGCGAGCGCGACGACGTCGAACCGCTCGGGCGCGGCCTCGACCACCTCCAGGGCCTGGGTGCCGATGGAGCCGGTGGAACCGAGAATGGCGACACGCTTGCGCATGTCGCCATTCTCCCTCACCGGCACCGGGTGTCCCGCCCGGGCGCCGGAGGTCTCACCGCTCCGGGGTCACTTCACCTCGGAGCGCAGCAGCCGGTAGATGCCGAAGCCGAGCGGCAGCACCAGCCAGATCGTGCCGGCGGTCGCGATGCGGGCCCACTCCTCGCCGGTCGGGTCGAAGTCGCCGGTGAACAGCGGCACGAGGGCCGTGTTCAGCTCGATCCACGGGGCGAGGTCGCCGAACCACTCGACGAGCCCGCCGACGATGCCGACGACGATCGGCAGCACCAGCGTGTAGACGAAGTAGCCGACGATGGCGGCCGCCGTGTTCATCAGCAGCATGGCGACCGCGAAGCCGATGAGCACGCCGATCAGGTTGCTCACCGCGAAGTTGAAGACCTCGCGACCGGTGATCGACCACGACACGTCGACACCGCGGACGCTCGACGCGAGGAACGTGCCGACCGCCGCGAGCAGGGCCGACAGCAGCATCACGCCGACGGAGATGATGAGTCCGGCCAGCAGCTTCGCGGCCACCACCCGGGGACGGCGAGGCTCGAGCGTGAACGTGACGAGCCCGGTGCGCTGGCCCCACTCGGAGGTGACCAGCATGATCGCGATGATCGGCAGGAAGTAGCCGAGCGTGCCGCCCATGGCCTGGATGAAGAACGGGAAGTCCTGGAACTCGCCCCCGTCGGTGACGAGGAACGCGATGACGAGCATGACCACGGCGCAGAGCCCGAGGATCGAGATGCTCAGCCACCGTCCGGCACGCGTGTCGAAGGACTTGCGGACCTCCACGCCCACCAGGCGGGTGAGGGGGATGCCCGGCCGGTCGGTGTCGATGCTGACCGCGGGTGCGGTGGTGGTGCTCATGCCTGGGCTCCTTCGGTGGGGACGGCGTCGCGCTGGGTGGTGGCGGTGAGCTGGAGGAACATCTCCTCCAGGCCCGCGCCGTCGGCCTGGCGCAGCTCGACGAGGGCGACGCCGGCGGCGGCGGCCGCCTTGCCGACGACCTCGGGCGCGGCCTCGGTGGTGAGGCCCTCGCCGCTCGGCGTGACGGTGATGCCGGCGCTGGTGAGCGCCTGCTCGAGCGCGCGGGGCTCGAGACCGCGCACGTAGGTGCCGGCCGCCTGCAGCAGCTCCTCCTTCGTGCCCTGGGCCACGATCTTCCCGTTGCCGATGACGATCAGCTCGTCGGCGATGATCTGCACCTCGTGCAGCAGGTGCGACGACAGGAGCACCGTGCCGCCGCGGTCGGCGTACTCGCGGAGCAGGCCGCGCATCCAGTGGATGCCCGCCGGGTCGAGACCGTTGGCGGGCTCGTCGAGCATGAGGATCTTCGGCTCCCCCAGGAGGGCGTGCGCGATGCCGAGCCGCTGCCGCATGCCGAGCGAGTAGTTGCGGACGCGCCGGCGCGACTCCTTGTCGGACAGGCTGACGAGCGCGAGCATCTCGTCGACGCGGCTCGGGGGCAGCCCCATGGTGCGCGCGCCGATCGTGAGGATCTCCCGGCCCGTGCGGCCGGCGTGCTGCGCCGAGGCGTCGAGGAGGACGCCGACCTGCGTGCCGGGGTTGGGGATGTCGCGGTAGCTCACCCCGCCGACGGTCGCCGCACCCTTCGACGGGGGCGTCAGTCCGGCGATGATGCGCATCGTCGTCGACTTGCCGGCACCGTTCGGCCCGAGGAAGCCGGTCACGGCGCCGGGACGGCACGTGAAGCTGACGTCGTCGACGGCCGTGAAGCCGGCGTACGCCTTCGTGAGGTTCTGGACCTGGATCATGGTCCCACTCTGGCGGACGTCGACCCGGCGGCGCATCCGTCGCGCAGCCATGATCGGCGCGCCGAAAGTATGAGACGTCCCGGTCCGTCGGTCATGGTGGGGCGTCCGCCGGCCTGGGTAGCGTGTCGTCGGTGACCGGTACCGCTCCCCCGCTGACCTGGTGGGGACACACGTGGCGGCTGCTCCTCGTCCTCGCCGTCACCGCGCTCACATGGGCCGAGCTCGGGGTCTGGCAGCTGCGCCACGCGCCGCTGTGGTTCGTCCTCGACGTGACCGTGGGCGTGCTCTGCACGGTGCTCGCGATGGTCTGGCGTCGCCGGTTCCCCGTCACGGTCGCGCTGGTGACGAACGTCGTGAGCATCGGCTCGTTCAGCTCAGGTGGCGCGGCCTGCCTGGCCCTGGTCTCCCTCGCCACGCGCCGACGCCTGGGCGAGCTCCTGCCGGTGACGCTGGTGTGCCTGCTGACCATCCCCCTCGTCGTCGCCGTCAACCCGCTGCCGGGCGAGGATCCGCGCGTCGACGCCGCGGTGGTGGTCGTGGTCATCGGTCTCCTGGTCGCGGTGGGCCTGTACGTGGGGTCACGTCGCGAGCTGCTCGCGACCCTGCGCTCACGCGCGGAGAGCGCCGAGGCCGAGCAGGCGGCCAAGGTCGCGCAGGCCCGCAGCGCGGAGCGCACCCGCATCGCCCGCGAGATGCACGACGTGCTCGCCCACCGGATCTCCCTGGTCACCATGCACGCGGGCGCCCTCGCCTACCGCCAGGACCTCGGACGGGAGCAGGTGCACGAGACCGCCCTGACGATCCAGAAGACCGCCCACCAGGCGATGACCGAGCTGCGCAGCGTGCTCGGCGTGCTGCGCGAGGGGCCGGGCGACGCCGTGCCGGAGCTGCCGCAGCCCACGGCGCGCGACGTGGTCGAGCTGGTCGAGGAGTCGCGGGCGGCCGGGATGCGGGTGGAGCTGGATCTGCAGGGCGACCTCGACGACGTCGCGGGAGCCGCCGGGCGCACCGTCTACCGCGTGGTGCAGGAGGGCCTGACCAACGCCCGCAAGCACGCGGCCGGCACGCCGGTGCAGGTGACGGTCGACGTCGGCGCGCAGACCGTGGACGTACGAGTCGTCAACCCCCTCCCGCTCGGCACGCCGACGGCACCGCTGCCCGGGTCGGGCCTGGGGCTCGTCGGCCTGCGCGAGCGGGTCGAGCTGGCGCGCGGCAGCCTGTCGCACCGGGTGTCGCCCGACCGCCGCTACGTCCTGGAGGCGCGGATACCGTGGGCCGCGTGACGTCCGTCCGCCCCACCCGTCTCCTCCTCGTCGACGACGACGCGCTCGTGCGCGCCGGGCTCTCGCTCATGCTCGGCGGCGCCGACGACCTCGAGGTCGTCGCCGAGGCGTCCGACGGGCGCGAGGCGCTCGCCGCCGTGCGCTCCCACGACGTCGACGTGGTGCTGATGGACCTGCGCATGCCGGTCATGGACGGCATCGAGGCGACGGCCGCCATCACCGCGCTGCCGTCGCCACCGCACGTGCTCGTGCTGACGACCTTCGACGCCGACGACTACGTTGTGCGGGCGCTCGCCGCGGGTGCCCACGGGTTCCTGCTCAAGGACACCCCGCCCGCGCAGATCGTGGAGTCCATCGGCACCGTGCTGAGCGGGGAGCCGGCGCTCTCCCCGGCCGTCACCCGTCGGCTCATCGCCCAGGTGACCGACGGCTCGGGCGGCAACCGCGAGGCCGACGCGGCACGACGCGTGGCCCTGTTGACCGACCGCGAGCGCGACGTGGCCCTCGCCATCGGGCGCGGCGCCTCGAACGCGGAGATCGCCGCCGAGCTGCACCTGAGCCTCGCGACGGTCAAGGCCCACATCTCCCACCTGTTCACGAAGCTGGACGCGGTCAACCGCGTGCAGGTGGCCATCACGATGCACGAGGCCGGACTCCTGTAGCGGACGCCACCGCGGCTCGACGTGCCCGCGGACGCGCGGCTGCCTAGCGTGGGTGCATGCCCTCGACGTTCGCGAACCTCGCCGACACCGTCCTCGACAAGACGGTCCTGCCCGGCTACTCCAGCATCGGACCGGCGCTGCGACGACGCTGGTGGCCCGCCGACCCGGGGCCGGACGCCCTCCGCGGGCGGCACGTCGTGGTCACGGGTGCGAGCGGTGGCCTGGGCGCTGCGGCAGCCACCGGCATCGCCGCCCTGGGCGCGACGGTGCACCTCGTGGGCCGCAAGGCCGACCGGCTGGCCGACGCGGCCCGCGAGATCCGGGGCAGCGTGCCGGCGGCGGACCTGCGCGAGGAGGTGTGCGACATCAGCGACCTCGACGACGTCCGGCGCTACGCGCAGCGGCTCACGTCGGACCTCGGAGCGCTGCACGCGATCGTCCACGACGCGGGCGTGATGCCGAAGGAGCGCACGGAGTCGGCGCAGGGCCACGAGCTGACGCTGGCCACCCACGTGCTGGGCCCGCTGCTGCTGACCGAGCTGCTCCGCCCGCTGCTGGAGGCGGCGGACGACGGCCGCGTCGTGTGGGTGTCGTCCGGGGGCATGTACACGGCACCGCTCACGGCGGCGCTCGTCGACGACCTGGAGTACCGCGACGGCGACTACGACGGGGTCCGCGCCTACGCCCGCACGAAGCGGCTGCAGGTGGTGGTGGCCGAGCTGCTCGCCGAGCGCCACCCGCACCTGGCGAGCCACGCGATGCACCCGGGCTGGGCCGAGACGCCGGGGATCACCGACTCGCTGCCGGGCTTCGCGAAGTTCGTCGCGCCGGTGCTGCGCACGGCCGAGCAGGGTGCGGACACGATGGTGTGGCTCGTCGGCACGCCGACGTCGGTGACCGGGCCCGACGGCTTCTGGTGCGACCGGCGTCGCCGCTCGCCCCGCTTCCTGCCCTGGTCGAAGGACGACCCTGCCCTGCGCCGCCGCGCGTGGGACCGCGTGGCGGCGTGGGCCGGTCTGGAGCCCGAGGGCTCCTAGCCGACGGGTCGGCGCGCGAGCAGCGGCTCGACGACGTCGGCGTGGGGGCCGGCGTCGCCGTCGGCCACGACGACCGCGCCGTCGGGCGCCGGAACGGCACCGATCCGGATGCACGCGCAGACGGCGACCACCCGGTCGTCGCCTGCCACCTGCACGCCGACCTCGTCACCGGGCTGCACGCCGAGCATCCGCAGGCCGGAGCCGAGGAACGACGAGCGCTCCAGCAACCGTGCGAACGTGAGGGTCGACGTGGCCGGGTCGTCCGCGCCCCCGCCGATGACGTGCCGGTCGAGCAGGTCGAACCCGAGGCTCGCCATCATCGCCCCCGGAACACGGGCGTGCGCTTCTCGGTGCGCGCGGTGGCCGCCTCGCGCACGTCCTCGCTGGCCCAGACGTCGCGGAATCCCTGCTCGATGGTGGCGTCGTCGTCGAGGTCGTTGAGGACGCGCTTGTTGTAGGCGAGGGTGAGCGGCGCGAGCGTGGCGATCTCGTGCGCCCAGGCGAGCGCGTCGTCGAGCGTGCCTGGCTTGTCGACGAGCCCGTGGCCGAGCGCCTCGTCGCGGTCGACGAGCTCGCCGGCCAGCATCATGCGACGGGCCGGCCCGGTGCCGGACAGCGCGGCGAGCGTGCGGATCGTCCACGCGTCGACGGCCATGCCGTTGCGGGCGGTGGGCACGCCGAACTTCGCCCGCTCGTCGGCGACCCGCAGGTCGCAGGCGATGGCCAGCTGGGTGCCGGCGCCGATGGCGGGGCCGTTCACGGCGGCGACGATCGGGACGGGCAGCCGGGTGAGACCGTGCAGCATGCCGTACAGCGCCTCGAGGAACTCGTCCCCGTAGACGCCACCGAGGTCGGCCCCGGAGCAGAACGCGGTCCCCTGGCCGGTGATGACGAGGGCCCGCGCTCCCCCGTTCGCGGGCCCGTCGCCGACCGCGTCGCGCGCGGCCTCGTCGATCGCGCGGCACAGGTCGAGGTTGAGGGCGTTGCGGCGCTCCTCGCGCTGCAGCTCCAGGACGACGACGTCGCCGTCGCGGCTCACTCCGAGCATGGGTCTCCTCCGTCGGGTCGGACGCGGGTCAGCGTACTGGGGGCTCTCCGCGGTCGACGAGCAGCCGGGCGGTGCGGTGCTCGACGTCGGACCCGACGTCGGGCGTCAGGCCGTGGGTGGCGGGTTCGGCGTGGACGGTGCGGCCGGAGGGCAGGATCCAGCGCAGGGTGCGGTGGCTCTTCATGGCGTGGTGTCGGCGGTGCAGTGCCCAGAGGTTCGAGCCTTTGGTGGGACCTCTGGGGTGGGGTTCTCGGTGGTCGAGGTCGCAGTCGCGGGCTGGTCTCAGGCAGCCGGGCGCCTGGCAGACGCCGTCGCGGAAGCTGATGGCGGTGGCGAGGACGTCGGGAGCGAACCTGCCGACGTACTCGTGGGCGAGGACGTCGCGCGTGATGGGGTCGACGAGGAGTCTGTGGAAGAAGGTGTCGTCGGGGTCGAGGTGCTCGAGCACCCACTCGGCGGGGACGGTCCAGGTGCCGTCGTCGGAGACGGCGGGTCCGGGCTCGGCACCGACCAGGACGTCGGCGTCGATGACGACGCCGATGTCGGTGCGGGCGCGGCCGCTGGCGGGGGTGTCCTCGGCGAGGAGGAGGTCGATGAAGGCGTCGGCGCGGACCTGGCCGCGGGTGCGGTCGTCGCCGTCGGGGCGTGGGGTGCGGCGCAGGCGGGCGTCGATGGCGGCGGCCTGGTGGGAGGGGATGAAGGCGTTGACCCAGGCCATGGCGTCGTCGACGTGGGTGACCTGCACGTCGCGTTGGCGGCGGGCGGCCTCGGCGCGCTGGGCGGCTTCCTCGGCCTCGACGCGGGCGACGAACCGCTTCAGCCAGCCGCGCAGCTCGGCCACGGTGTGGGTCGCCGCGTACCCGACGACCGACTCGTCGAGGCGTCGGTGGGACGACTCGTGCACCAGCAGCAGAGCCGCCGACGACACCTCGCGGGCTCGCGCCCAGTCGAGACGACCGTCGCGGAAGGCTCGCCACGTGTAGGGCGTGCGCTCGCGGAGTCGGTCGGCCGCCGCGAGCCGGTTGGTCACCTGACCCTCGGACAGCCCGACGGCCTGGCCGATCTCCAGCGGGATCGCCGACCGCTCCACGAGCCTCACCATCGGCGACTCGATACCGGCGGTGCGCACCAGCTCGGCGTCACGGAACCGCAGCATGTCGACGATCTCGGACGCCTCGGCACGCGCGCGCTCCCGCGCGCGGGCGGTCAGCGCGTCGAGCGCCTCCGCGTTGCCGTTGCCGTTCTCGTCCATGTCTCCAACCTAGGGGCGACCTCCGACACCACCCTCCGGCCCGAAGACGGGTCCGGTCAGGGCGCCGTCAACCGCTCCAGCACCTGCGCGACGCCGTCGTCGTCGTCGTCGTTCGAGCCGATCACCTCGTCGGCCGCGGCGAGGACGTCGGGATGGGCGTTGGCCACGGCGAGCGCGCGACCGGCCCAGGCGAGCATCGGCAGGTCGTTGGACATGTCGCCACAGGCCCACACGTCGCGGGCCGCGATGCCGCGCTCGGTGCACCACGTCTGCAGCCCCGACGCCTTCGTGACGCCGCGCGGCGTCAGCTCGGCCAGGCCGACGGCGCCGGAGAAGCCCAGCTCGGCGCGGTCGCCCACCACCTCGGACACCCGCGTCAGGAACGCCTCCTGCTCGACGTCGGGGGCACGGGCCAGCAGCTTGCCGGCACCGACGGCCTCGAGGTCGTGGCCCACGGCGTCGTCGCGGTGCGCGTCGAGGAAGTGCTCGTCGCGGCGCATGCCGTCCGCGCACTCGACGGCGAAGCCGATGCCCGGCACGGCCGCCCGCAGGTCGGCCAGCAGGACCCGCAGGTCGGCCGGCGCGAACGGGTGCGACTCCACGACCTCGCGACGGGCGACGTCGAGCACGAACGCACCGTTGCCGCAGAGCGCCACGCCGTGACCCCCGACCGCGTCGGCGAGCTCGTCGAGCCACCGAGGCGGCCTGGCGGTCACGAACACGACCTCCACGCCGGACTCCTCGGCCGCCGCGACGGCGGCACGCGTGCGGTCCGACAGGGTGCCGTCGCTACGCAGGAGGGTGCCGTCGAGGTCGGTCGCGAGCAGCGCGGGTCGGCTCACGCGTCGGACGCGGCGAGCTGGCCGCAGGCGGCGTCGATCTCGTCGCCGCGGGTGTCCCGGATCGTCGTGCTGATGCCACGCGAGACGAGGCGGCGGACGAACTCGTCCATGTCCTCGTCGCGGGAGCGGGTGAAGCGCGAGCCGGGGACCTCGTTGAGCGGGATGAGGTTCACGTGCACCCAGCCGCGACCCTCGCCGTGCGCGAGCAGCAGCTCGGCCAGCAGGTCGGCGCGCCAGGCCTGGTCGTTGATGTCGCGCATCATCGCGTACTCGATCGAGACGCGTCGGCCGGTGACGTCGAAGAAGTGCTTCGCCGCCGAGACGGCCTCCTCGACGCTGTGCCGCGTGTTGATGGGGACCAGCTCGTCGCGCAGCTCGTCGTCGGGGGCGTGCAGCGACAGCGCGAGCGTGACCGGCACGCCCTCGTCGGCCAGCTGGCGCATGCGCGGCGCGAGCCCGACCGTGCTGACGGTGATGTTGCGCGCCGACATGCCGAGCCCGTCGGGCGCGGGCGAGGTCATGCGACGCACGGCACCCACGACCGCCTTGTAGTTGGCGAGCGGCTCGCCCATGCCCATGAACACGACGTTGGAGAGCCGGCCCGGGCCGCCGGCGACCCGCCCGTGCGCCATCGCGGCAGCCGCGTCGACGACCTGGTCGACGATCTCGGCCGTGCTCATGTTGCGCTGCAGGCCGCCCTGGCCGGTCGCGCAGAACGGGCAGGCCATGCCGCAGCCGGCCTGGCTCGACACGCACACCGTCGCGCGCTCGGAGTAGCGCATCAGCACCGACTCCACGAGCGCGCCGTCGAACAGGCGCCACAGCGTCTTGAGGGTCGTCCCCTGGTCGGCCTCCTGCACCTTGACGGTCGACAGCAGCGGCGGCAGCAGGGCCTGCGCGATGGCGTCGCGCTGCGCCGCCGGGAGGTCGGTCATGGCCTCCGGGTCGCGCTGCAGGCGCGCGAAGTAGTGGTGCGCGACCTGCTTCACCCGGAAGGCGGGCAGGCCGAGCTCCTCGGCCGCGGCCTTGCGCTCGTCGGCGGAGAAGTCCGCGAGGTGACGCGGAGGCTTCCCGCGACCGCGCGGGGGCTCGAGGACGAGCGGCAGGGTCTTGATGGGCTCGCTCACCGCACCATCCTCCCAGCCCGACCCCAGCGCTGTCGAAACGCGCGGGTCGGGCCGGGTCGGCTCACGCCGGGACGGGGTGCGGGTCGCGCGCCAGGGCGGCGACGAAGTCGAGCTTGTCGAGCACCGGCGGCGGGATGACGAACGGGTAGAGGTCGTCGGACCCCATCGCCCGGTTGATCTGGTTGAGCGCCGTGGACAGCGGGATCCAGACGCCCGTGACGAGGTCGCTGAACAGGGTGAAGGCACTCGGGTCGACCGTGGTCAGGCCGTAGGCGCGCGCGGTCTCGACGGTGTCGCTGATGTGCATCCAGTGCGCGAAGGTCTCCGCGAAGTCCTCGAACGGGTGCATCGTCGCGTAGGTGCTGATGTAGGACTCCTGCCAGTCCTCCGGCGGGCCCTCGCTGTAGTGCCGGTCGATCTCGGCCTGGTAGTCCTTCGACTCGTCGCCGAACAGCTCCCGGCACGCGTCCATGCGCTCCTCGCCGCGCACGAGCACGGACTCGAAGTAGTGGCCGACCTCGTGGCGCAGGTGGCCCAGCATCGTGCGGTAGGGCTCGTCGAGCTCGGACTGAACCTTCACGCGGTGCGCGTCGTCGCCCTCCGCGAGGTCGATCGTGATGACGCCGTCGGCGTGACCGATGACGACGTTCTCCTCCACGCTCGACAGCATGTCGAAGCACAGTCCCTGCTCGGGGTCCTCGTCGCGCGTGGTGATCGGCAGGCCGCGCGCGTCGAGCTCCACGACGAGCCGGCGCTTGGCCGACTCGGCCACCGGGTACTGCGACAGTCCCTCGAGGTCGTCGTCGGCCGGACGCGTGCGCGTCAGGTCGCAGCTGAAGCACTGGCCGCCCTCGACGGTGGCCAGCCAGGTGCAGCCGGAGAGGTTCAGGTTCGCGCACACGTGCCAGACCAGACCCTCCCGGTCGACGTAGCGACCGTCCTCGTCGACGGGCACGATCTCGTGCTCGTTGCGGGAGTACCCGAGCGCCGTCCCGCAGGAGACGCACAGGGAGTTCTCGAAGTACAGGGCGTTGCCGCACACGCGGCAGGAGAAGGCCTTCACGTGACCATCCTTGCCCCGCTCCGGCGGCTGCGCATCCCCATCCGGGAGGGACGTCTCAGACCGGCACGACGTCGACCGCGACGGCGAGCGTCGACGTCTTCGCCTCGGTGAAGATCACACCCTTCAAGGGGGGCACGTCGGAGTACTCGCGACCCCACGCGACTGTCACGTACCTCTCGTTCGCGGGCTGGTCGTTGGTCGGGTCGAGGGCGAGCCAGCCGGCTCCCGGGACCCAGACGGCCGCCCACGCGTGGGTCGCGTCGGCACCGACGACGCGCTCCTTGCCGGGTGGCGGCTCGGTGGCGAGGTAGCCGCTCACGTACCGGACGGCGAGGCCGTGCGAGCGCAGGCAGGAGAGCGTGAGCTGGGCGAAGTCCTGGCACACCCCGGCACGCGCCTCGAGGACGTCGGCGATCGTCGACGTCACCGTCGTCGCGCCCTGCTCGTACGCGAAGTCGGCGTGCACGCGGTGCATCACCTCCAGCACCGCCTCGCCCAGCGGCCGCCCCGGCGTCAACGACTCCGCCGCGTAGGCGTGCGCGGCCTCCGGCTGGTCGACCGACGGGGAGGCGAGGGCGAGGTCGAGCGCGCTCCAGGCGTCGGGCACGTCGGGCCGGGCCGAGGGACGCGCCTGCTCCCAGGGCACGCCCAGCGCGACCGGGTCCAGCACGGGCTCGTCGACCTCCACCACGCTGTGCGCCACGACGTCGAGCGTGCGGTGCGGCGTGTCGAGCTGGAAGTACATGGCGGTGTTGCCGTAGTGGTCGACGTCGGTCGAGCGGTCGAGGGGCTCGGGATGGACGTCGACCTCGTGGGCCACCACGCGCTGCCACGGCAGGTCGCGCGGTGTCAGGTACGCGATGCCGTAGCTGCCGGTCACGTCGTCGTCGTAGGTGTAGGTGGTGCGGTGGGTGACGTCGAGCCTCATCGGGTCCCCCGTCCGGAGAGGCCGAACGCACGGGGCGCGGGAGCCGTGGCCAGGTGCGTGCCCGCGAACGCCTCGGCGACCCGCAGGAGGTGGATGGTCAGGCTGTCCAGGTGCCGCTCGAGGTTGGGCCGCGACTCGCCCTCGATCGGCACGAGCTCGGCGACGTGGGTGCGGTCGACCTCGTCGACGAGGTCGTCCAGGAGCCGCTCGGGCCGGCTGGCGCCCGTCGACGCGGGCAAGGCGGCGACGTGGCGTCGCAGCGTCTCGAGGTTGAAGCGCAGCGAGCGCGGGTTGGCCGGGTCGGCGAGGAGCAGCTCGACGAGGCTGGTGACGCGGACGAACCCGCGGTACCGGCGTCGGTGGGTGATGGCGCTCTCGGTGGCGGTCAGCACGCCCTGGTGCAGGTGCCGGTCGACGTCGATGCCGCGTCGGACCGTGACGGTGCGGCGCAGGAGGGCGACGACCTGCAGGCAGCGCTCGAGGGCGCGTCCGGCCTCGAGCGTCTCCCACCCCTCGTCGTGCACCATGCTGGCCGTCGCCCCGTGCAGCGCGAGCAGCCCGGTCAGCATGCGCTCGGCGCTCTCCGTGACCTGGAGGCTGTGATCGTTGGCGTCGAGCAGCGCGGCCGCGCGCTCCGTGGCCCCGAACGCGCGGAACACGTCGACCGACAGCTGGTCGCGCACGCCCTCGGCGGCTCCCCGCAGCGCGGCGAAGGAGTGGGCCACCGAGGCCGACCGCTCGACGTCGAGCAGGACGGAGCGCAGGTCGGCGTCGACGCTCTCCCCGTCGCCGGCGTCGTACGGTCCGGGCACCTGGTGCAGCAGCGCGCCGCGCAGCACCCGCAGGGCCACGCCGCCGGCGCTGTAGGGACGCGCCCGGAAGTCCTCCGCGAGGGCGTGGGCGACGAGCACGAGACGCAGCGTGTCCTCCGCGCGCTCGGCGTAGCGGCCGAACCAGAAGAGGTCCTCGAGCACGCGCGGCACCAGCGGCGTGACGCTGCTCGACGACGTCACCGCGAGCACCTCGGCCAGTCCCTGGTCGGGCTGGTCGGGCGCGTCCTTCAGCACCCACACGTCCTTGCTGGACACCGACCGCGCACCGTCGAGCACCGACGCGAGCCCGCCCAGCATCGGCCGGTACGACGACCCGTACCGCAGCGTGAACGTCCGCAGCGCCACCGACTGGGGGCGCACGGCACCACCCGCGAGGCGCGGCGCCTGCGACCAGGCCGGCAGCTCCTGGGCGGCGAAGCGGTGCGGCTCGGCCTGCACGCGGGCGAGCAGCTCCGCCGGGCCGAGGCGGTCGACGTCGACCGACCGGTCGATGGACCGGACGGCGAGGTCGTCCCACCGCTCACGGGCGAGGGCGAGCGCGTCGGGGTCGCCGAGCCAGGAGGTCGGGACCGACGGCAGCCGCAGCGGCTCGTCGAGGAGGTGCTCGCACAGGCCGGCCATGTACGGGAGCAGCGCAGGGTTCTCCAGGACGCCGGAGCCCAGGCCGTTCACGATCCGCACGCTCCCGCGCCGCACCGCCTCGAGCAGACCCGGGACGCCGAGCTGGGAGTCGCCGCGCAGCTCCAGCGGGTCGCACCACGGTGCGTCGACGCGCCGCAGGATCACGTCGACACGTTCCAGACGGCCGAAGACCCGCATCCACACCGCGCCCGAGCGCACCACCAGGTCGCTGCCCTGCACGAGCGGGAAGCCCAGGCTGGACGCGAGGTGCGCCTGGTCGAACGCGGTCTCCGACGCCGACCCGGGGGTGAGCACGACGACGCGCGGGTCGTCGACGTGCTCGGGCGCGGCCTGCATGAGGGTCGACCGCACGGCCTGCAGGAACGGCCCCACCTGGTGCAGGCCGGCGTCGCGGTACATCTGTGGCAGCACGCGCGAGATCACGTGCCGGTTCTCCATGGCGTACCCCAGCCCGGACGGCGCCTGCGTCCGGTCGGCGACGACGACCCAGTCGCCGGCTGGCGTGCGGGCGACGTCGGTGGCGGTGAGCAGGAGCGGGCGGTCGTCGACGGTGCCCGGCCGGGCCGCCACGCGCAGGTAGCCCTGGTGGGCGTAGACCACGGCCGGCGGGACGACGCCCTGCGCGAGGACGCTGCGCGGTCCGTGCAGGTCGGCGAGCAGTGCGTTCAGCAGCTCGGCGCGCTGGGCGAGGCCGACCTCCAGGGGTGCCCAGTCCTGCGCGCTGAGCACGAGCGGCAGCGGGTCGAGCCGCCACCGTGACCCGGGCTCCCCCGGACGTCGGTACGTGACGCCGTCGTCGCCCAGGAACCGCCCGATGTCGCGCTGCACGCGACGCAGCTGCACGTCGGTGATCTCCAGCGCGCTGGCGGCGAGCGTCCGCCAGGCCGGCCGCAACGAGCCGTCGGCGTCGACCACCTCGTCGTAGCGGGCGGGAGCGGCGTCGAGGGTCGGCTGACCGACCTCCGACGCGTAGTCGCGCAGGACGGTCATGGCGCGGCGGGCCGCCCGGTCGGAGGTACCCGTCGCAGGTCGAGCGTGTGGGGGTAGTCGGTGCTGTGCGCGCGCCGGCCGGCCTCGACCAGCGCGCCGACGTCGACCGGTCCGGTCGACGCGGGGTGCGGCACGAAGCGGCTCGAGCGGCGCGCCTCCGCCTCCTGCGCGTTGACCGGCGGGTGGTCGTAGGCCCGACCGCCCGGGTGCACGACGTGGTAGGTGCAGCCGCCGAGCGACTGGGCGACGACGGTGTCGACGACCTCGACGTGCAGCGGCGAGTGCACCGGGATCGACGGGTGCAGCGCCGACCACGGCTGCCAGGCGCGGTAGCGCACGCCGGCGTAGTACTCGCCGGGCACGCCGGTCGGGGTGAGGGGCACGGGAACACCCTGGCACGTGACGAGGTGCCGCGAGGGCGAGACGCCACGGACGGTCACCTGGAGCCGCTCGATCGAGGAGTCGACGTAGCGCGACGTCCCCGAGCCCGTCGCCTCCTCCCCCAGGACGTGCCACGGCTCGATCGCGCTGCGCAGCTCGAGCTCGACGGGGCCCGTCGGCGTGCTCACCTGCGTCACGCCGATGCGGGGGAAGCGGAACTCCACGAACGGGTCGAGCCAGGAGCGCTCGAAGTCGATCCCGTGGTCCTGCAGGTCGGCGACGACGGCGTCCACGTCGCGGACCGCGCCCTGCGGCAGCAGGAAGTCCTCGTGCAGCGCGGTGCCCCACCGCTCGAGCGGTCCGGTGGCGGGGTCGTCCCAGAACCGGGCCACGAGGGCGCGCACGAGCAGAGCCTGCACCAGCGCCATCTGCGGGTGCGGCGGCATCTCGAAGCCGCGCAGCTCGAGCAGCCCGAGGCGCCCGCGCGAGGAGTCGGGGCTGTAGAGCTTGTCGATGCAGAACTCGGCACGGTGGGTGTTGCCCGTGAGATCGGTCAGCAGGTGCCGCAGGGCCCGGTCCACGAGCCAGGGCCGGAAGGTCTCGCCCTGCTCCTCGGCCTCGGCGACGAGCCGGTGGACCTCGGCGATCGCGATCTCCATCTCGTAGACCGACTCGGGGCGGCCCTCGTCGAAGCGCGGCGCCTGGCTCGTCGGGCCGATGAAGCGTCCGGAGAACAGGTACGACAGCGACGGGTGGCGCTGCCAGTGCGACAGCAGGCTCACCAGCAGGTCCGGTCGGCGCAGCAGCGGCGACGCGGCGGGCGTGCGGCCACCGAGCGTCAGGTGGTTGCCGCCACCGGTGCCGGTGTGCAGCCCGTCGAGGTCGAACTTCTCGGTGCCCAGCCGGGTGCGGCGTGCCGCGTCGTACAGCGTCTCGGTGAGCGACACCAGCTCCGACCACGACGACGTCGGCTGCACGTTCACCTCGATGACGCCCGGGTCGGGCGTGACGCTGAGCTGGGTCAGGCGCGGGTCCGGTGGCGGGCCGTAGCCCTCGACGACCACCGGCGTGCCGACGATCTGCACGGCCTGCTCCACGACGTGCAGGAGGTCGGCGTAGTCCTGGAGGCGCTCGGTCGGCGGCAGGAAGACGTGCAGCACGGGCGGCGCGTCGGGTCCGCCTGGCCGCACCTCGAACGCCAGGGCGGTCGTCGGCGCGCCCTCGGGGTCGCAGACCTCGACGTCGGGCACGCCGGGGAGCAGGGTCGGGCCCGACTCGAGGTAGGACGGGTCGCCCGTGGCCTCGGGGTCGGACCACGCGATCGCGTCGAGCGGAAGCCGCAGGCCGACGGCGGAGTCGCCGGGCGCGAGCACGAGCCGGCCGCGCCGGAACCGCCACGCGGGGCTGCGCCACTGCTCGCCCGTCGCGAGCGGCAGCACCCAGCCGGTCGGCCGCTCCTCGGCCTGGTCGAGCTGGGCGACCTGGTCGACGTCGGGCCGGTCGACGTCGGGCCGCTCCCCCTCGGGCCGGCCGACCTCGCGCGCCACGACGGCGAAGGGGTCCTCCCATGCGGGGAGCACGAGCTCGTGGGGCAGGCCGAGCACGCGTGCCACCTCGTGCGCCAGCCGCTCGGCGGTGTGGTGCTGCACCGGCGTCGGGTCGGACCACGGGTCGCAGAGCAGCGACGCGTCGTGCCACAGCGGCTCGCCGTCGGTACGCCACTGCAACGAGACCTGCCAGCGCGGGAGCGGCTCGCCGGGGTACCACTTGCCCTGCCCCCGGTGGACGACGCCGCCCTCGGCGTAGACCCGGCGCAGCCGCTCGGCGAGCTCCGTCGCCAGCAGACGCTTCTCGGGCCCGTCGGCCGCCGTGCTCCACTGCTCCGACGTGGAGTCGTCGACGCTGACGAACGTCGGCTCCCCGCCCATGGTCAGGCCCACCTCGCCCGCGTCGAGCCGCGCGTCGACGGCCCGCCCGAGCGCGTCGACGCGGTCCCACTGCTCCTGCGTGTACGGCAGGGTGACCCGCGGGTCCTCGTGCACGCGGGTGACCTCGTTCAGGAAGGAGAACTCGACCTCGGCCGGCTCCAGCGCCCCGGTGATGGGTGCGGCCGACGACGGGTGCGGCGTCGCGGACAGCGGGATGTGCCCCTCCCCCGCGAACAGCGACGACGTCGGGTCGAGTCCCACCCAGCCGGCCCCCGGCACGTACACCTCGGCCCAGGCGTGCAGGTCGGTGAAGTCTTCGGTCGCACCGGCAGGCCCGTCGAGCGCCTGCGCGGCCACGAGCGGGTCGGGCGCGAGCTGCACGAGGTAGCCCGACACGAACCGCGCGGCGAGACCGTGCTGGCGCAGCAGCGAGACCAGGAGCCATGCGCTGTCTCGGCACGAGCCGATCGCCCGGGTCAGCGTCTCGTCGGGGCTCTGGACGCCCGGCTCCATGCGGACCGTGTAGGCGACGTCGCGGTGGACGGCGGCGTTCAGGTCGGCGAGGAACTGCACGAGCGGCACCCCGTCGTCGGCCGGCTCGGGCAGGGCGTCGCGCCAGGCCCGGACGACCGGCCCCGGACCCTGGCCGTCGCCCTCGTCGACGGGCCGCAGGTAGGGGGCGAGGTCGGCCGCGAGCTGTGGCTCGTAGCTGAACGGGTAGGTCTCGGCGTACTCCTCGACGAAGAAGTCGAACGGGTTGACGACCATGAGGTCGGCCACGAGCGTGACGTCGACGTCGAGCTCGCTGACCTTGTCGGGGAACACCAGGCGCGCCTGCCAGTTGCCGAACGGGTCCTGCTGCCAGTTCACGAAGTGCTCGGCGGGCGAGACACGCAGCGCGTAGGAGTCGATCGGCGTCCGGCTGTGCGGCGCGGGCCGCAGCCGCACGACGTGCGGGCCGAGGGCGACGGGACGGTCGAACCGGTAGGTCGTGCGATGGCGGAGCGACACCTTGATCGACATGGGCCAAGCCTGCCGCATCCCTGTTTCGGCTCGATGTCCGCGTCGCCCGACGCCCTCCGCGCTCAGGCCGGGGTGACGAGGTAGTGCAGGATCAGCCAGGCGACGGGCGCGACCGCGATGAGCGAGTCGAGCCGGTCCATGATGCCGCCGTGGCCGGGCAGGAGGTCGCCCATGTCCTTGATGCCGAGGTCGCGCTTGATGAGCGACTCCGAGAGGTCGCCGAGCGTCGCCATCACGACACCGGCGACGCCGAGCAGGACGCCGACCCACCAGTCGCCGTCGAGGGCGAGGGTCACGGTGGCGATGCCGGCCGCGATCCCGAAGACGAGGGACCCGCTGAAGCCCTCCCAGGACTTCTTGGGGCTGATGGTCGGGGCCATCGGGTGCTTGCCGAGGAAGACCCCCGCGGCGTAGCCGCCGACGTCGGAGGCGACCGTCGCCACGATGAAGGCCACGATGCGCCAGGGACCGTCCGTCTCGACCAGCATGAGCATGACGAAGACGCCCATGAGGTGCAGGTAGGACAGGCAGAACACCCCGGCGCTCGCGTCACGGACGAACCCGTCCGCACCGTCGGAGAGTCGCCACACGAGCGTGCCGATGACGGTCAGCGCCATCGCGACCGCGGCGGTCTCCATGCCGCCGTAGTACGCGCCGACGAGCATCAGCGTTCCACCGGTGAGCACCGGCAGGAACGGCACCTTGATGCCGGCGGTCCCGAGGGCCCGGGCGAGCTCCCACAGGCCGACGCCGAGCGCGAGCACGACGACCGCCACGAACACGTCCTTGAACAGGAACAGCGAGACGACGACCATCGCGCCGAGACCGGCGCCCACGCCGATCGCGGCGGGCAGGTTGCGGCCCGCGCGACTCTTGCGCTGGGCGACGGCCGGGTCGGTCTCCCCCAGGGGTCCGTCGGTGGGCGCGGCCTCCTCAGACCTCAAGGAGCTCCGCTTCCTTGTTCTTCAGCAGCTCGTCGATCTGGTCGACGTGCTGCTTCGTCAGGGCGTCGAGGCGCTTCTCGGCGCCCACGTTGTCGTCCTGGCTGATCTCGGAGTCCTTCTCGGCCTTGTCAAGGGTCTGCTTCGCGTTGCGTCGCACGCCGCGGACGGCGACGCGTCCCTCCTCGGCCTTGGAACGGGCGAGCTTGATGTACTCGCGGCGGCGCTCCTCAGTGAGCTCGGGCAGCGTCACCCGCAGCACCTTGCCGTCGTCGGAGGGGTTCACGCCGAGGTCGGAGTCGCGGATGGCCCGCTCGATCGCACCCTTCGCGCCCTGGTCGTACGGGCTGATGATGACGGTGCGCGGCTCGGGCACCTGGAAGCCGGCCAGCTGCTGCAGGGGCGTCGGCGTCCCGTAGTAGTCGGCCGTGATCTGGGAGAACATCGCCGGGTGGGCGCGACCGGTCCGGATGGCCGCGAACTCCTCCTGGGTGTGCTCGACGGCCTTGTCCATCTTGGTGCCGGCCTCGCGCAGGGTCTGGTCGATCACGGTGCGTCTCCTGTCGTCGTCCCGATGTGTGGTCCTGCGTCGCCGTGGACCAGCGTCCCGATCCTCTCACCCTGGAGCACCCGGGCGATGTTGCCCTCACCCTCCATGCCGAAGACGATCATCGGCAGGTCGTTCTCCATGCAGAGCGCGAACGCGGCGGCGTCGACGACCTTCAGGCCGAGGCGCAGGGCCTCCGCGAAGGTGAGGTCGTCGAAGCGGCGCGCGGAGGCGTCGGTGCGCGGGTCGGCGGAGTACACCCCGTCGACGCCGCTCTTGCTCATGAGCACCGCGTCGGCCTTGATCTCCAGGGCGCGCTGGGCGGCCACGGTGTCGGTGCTGAAGTAGGGCATGCCCGCGCCCGCGCCGAAGATGACGACGCGCCCCTTCTCGAGGTGCCGCATGGCCCGGCGCGGGATGTAGGGCTCCGCGACCTGGCCCATGGTGATGGCCGACTGCACGCGGGTGTCGATGCCCTGCTTCTCGATGAAGTCCTGCAGGGCGAGGCTGTTCATGACGGTGCCGAGCATGCCGATGTAGTCGGCCCGCGAACGCTCCATGCCCCGCTGGCTCAGCTCGGCGCCGCGGAAGAAGTTGCCGCCGCCGACGACGATCGCCACCTGCGCGCCCTCGCGGACCGCCTGGGCGACCTGGCGGGCGATGCCGTTGACGACGTCGGGGTCGATGCCGATCTTGCCGCCGCCGAACACCTCGCCGGACAGCTTGAGCAGCACGCGGCGGACGCCGGGGCCTGGGGCCCCGGCGTCCGCGGTGCTGAGGTCGGCCGGGTCACCGTGCGTCGGGTGGTGGGTCACGATGCTCCGGTCCTTCCTGTCGTGGTGCTGGTCGGCTCCGTGGATCAGGCGCCGATCTCGATGTGCGCGAAGCGCTTGACGTCCACGCCGGCGCCGTCGAGGACCGCCTTGACCGTCTTCTTGTTGTCGGTGACCGACGGCTGGTCGAGCAGGACGACGTCCTTGAAGAAGCCGTTGACGCGACCCTCGGTGATCTTCGCGATCGCCTGCTCGGGCTTGCCCTCCTCGCGGGCCGTCGCCTCGGCGATCTCGCGCTCCTTGGCGACGATGTCGGCGGGGACGTCCTCACGGGTGAGGTAGCGCGGACGCATCGCGGCGATCTGCATGGCGGCGCCGCGGGCGGCGTCGAGGTCGTCACCGGTGTACTCGACGAGGACGCCGACGGCGGGCGGCAGGTCGCTGGCGCGACGGTGCAGGTAGACGGCGACCTGGCCGTCGAACGCGGCCACGCGGCCGAGCTGGATCTTCTCGCCGATGACGGCGGCGAGGGCGCTGATGGTCTCCTCGACGGTCTTGCCGTCGTCGAGGGTCGTCTTCGCGAACGCGTCGGCGTCGGCGGGCTTCGTGGCGTCGGCCGCGGCGGCGAGCCGCTCGGCGAGCGCGATGAACTGCTCGTTCTTCGCGACGAAGTCGGTCTCGGAGTTCAGCTCGACGATCGCGTTGCCGGAGCTGGCCACGAGACCGGCGGAGGCCTCGCGCTCGGCGCCGCGCTTGGCGGCCTTCGCGGCACCGGAGATGCGCAGGATCTCGACGGCCTTGTCGAAGTCGCCGTCGGCCTCGGTGAGGGCCTTCTTGGCGTCCATCATGCCCGCGCCGGTGGCGTCGCGGAGCTTCTTCACGTCTGCGGCAGCAATGGCCATGTGAGGGTCTCTTCCCTGGGTCGTGGTGGTGGAAGGGGGGTGGTCGGGTGCCGGAGGTCGTCCGGCACCCGACCGGGTGTCACGGGGTCGACGTCACTTCTCGGCGGCGGCCGGCTCGGTCGCCTCGGCCGCGGGGGTCGCCTCGGCCGCGGGGGCCTCGGCCGCGGGGGCGTCGGCCGCGGGGGCCTCGGCGGGGGCGTCGTCCTTCTTCTCCAGGAGCTCGCGCTCCCACTCGGCGAGCGGCTCGCCGCCACCGAGCTCGGAGCCGGCCTCCTCGGCGCCCGTCTTGGCGCCGCCGCGCTGCAGCAGGCCCTCGGCGACGGCGTCGGCGACGACGCGCGTCAGGACGCTGACCGAGCGGATGGCGTCGTCGTTGCCCGGGATCGGGTAGGTGACGTCGTCGGGGTCGCAGTTGGTGTCGAGGATCGCGACGATCGGGATGTTCAGCTTCTTGGCCTCGTCGACGGCGAGGTGCTCCTTCTTGGTGTCGACGATCCACACCGCGGACGGCGTGCGGCCCATGTCGCGCACACCACCGAGGGTGCGGTTGAGCTTGTCGTACTCGCGACGCATCTGGAGGAGCTCCTTCTTCGTGCGGCCGGAGCCGGCCACGTCGTCGAAGTCGATCTCCTCGAGCTCCTTCATGCGCTGGAGGCGCTGGTGCATCGTCTGGAAGTTGGTGAGCATGCCGCCCAGCCAGCGCTGGTTCACGTAGGGCATGCCGACGCGCTTGGCCTGCTCCTCGATCGGCTCCTGCGCCTGGCGCTTCGTGCCGACGAAGAGGATCGTGCCGCCGCGGGCGACGGTGTTCTTGACGAACTCGTAGCCGGCGTCGATGTAGGCCAGCGACTGCTGCAGGTCGATGATGTAGATGCCGTTGCGCTCGGTGAAGATGAAGCGCTTCATCTTCGGGTTCCAGCGACGGGTCTGGTGTCCGAAGTGGACGCCGCTCTCGAGGAGCTGGCGCATGGTCACGACTGCCATGAGTGTTCTTCTCCTGTATGGGGGCGCAGGCGTCCGCACGTCCTTGCGCATCCGCCGGGCGGCGGATGAGGACGCACCGGCTGCGACCCCGGTTGGTTTCCAGTTGGTTGCTCACCGACGGGTGTCGGCTCGCCCTGACGCCCACGCGTGACCCCACCCGGCGGACCGGGACCGGGAGTCGGCGCCCACGGGTGGTCGCCCCGCCGGAGAGGTGGGACGTCGTGGTCTGCGGACGTGCGAAGTCAATCCCTGAGGATTGCGTCCGTCAGAGTACGCCGAGTCGCGGGTCGAGCGCGAATCCGACGGGTCGGGCGGGGAACCCGTCCGGTGGCACGTCGGCGGCCGCGTCCCCGGACAGGAACGGCAGCAGTCGGACCGGGCCGACCCCGACCAGTCGCAGCGGGTCCAGGTAGTCCCCCGAGGAGGAGTCGATCCAGCCCCAGTGCAGGCAGGTCCGGGGGACGCAGTGCGACGGCGCCGCCTGCAGCGTGCCGAGCCGGTCGCCGGCGCCGACCGGGTCGCCCACGGAGACCTCGGGCTGCACCGGCTCGTAGGTGGTCCGGGTCGTGCCGTGGGAGACGACCACCACGCCGCGGCCGGCCAGCCCAGCGGCGTACGAGACGGTGCCGGGGAGGGCTGCCCGCACCACCTGACCGGTGCTCCCGACCAGGTCGACCCCTCGGTGCCCTGCTCCCCACGGGGTCGCCGGCGGGTCGAAGCCGTGCACGACCTCGGGGTCGGGGCGAAGCGGCCAGGTGCCCACGGGGTCGACAGCCT
>NZ_LUNH01000040.1:0-43812 GCF_001628525.1 Aeromicrobium sp. REDSEA-S38_B2
CTTCGTTTCTGCGTTCTTGACCCACCGTTCTGCGTTCGCGCGTCCTATCGGTGGATCTGCAACCGCAGGAGCCGTTCTGCGGTTGAAGATCCACCGATACCGGGCTGCCGGCGCAGACGTCTCTGCGTTCGCGACGGGATCCCGTGACGAACGCAGAATCCTTGGGCCCCGACGCGCGAACGCAGAATCTTGGGTCAACCCCGTGCCCAACCCACAGCCCGAGACTCCAGACCAGCGCGGATGCCAGCCGCCCGGTCGAGGCCCTTTCGGAGAACACCCCCAGCGAGGGCCGAGGCAGCGCACCAGCAAGCCCAGACCCCCTGCGGGAGCGCTTCAGCAGGTCGAGACCCCTGCCGCAGCGCACGGCCAAGGTCACGACCACCGCAGGCAGCGCCCCAGCAACCACACCCCGACCCAGCCCACGCACGAAGAGGCGCGACCGCCAGGACGATCCCACTCAGCGCCAGCCCAGCTCCGGCGCGACGTGCTTCAGGATGCTCTCGACGACGTGGGCGTTGTACTCGACACCGAGCTGGTTGGGGACGGTGAGGAGGAGGGTGTCGGCGGCGGCGACGGCGGTGTCCTCGCGCAGCTGCTCGACGAGCTGGTCGGGCTCGGCGGCGTAGGTGCGGCCGAAGCGGGCGCGGCCGCCCTCGAGGAAGCCGACCTGGTCGTCGCCGCCCGAGCCGCCGAAGTACGCGCGGTCGCGGTCGTCGACGAGGGCGAAGATGCTGCGGCTCACCGACACGCGCGGCTCGCGCTCGTGGCCGGCGGCCTTCCACGCGTCGCGGAAGCGCTGGATCTGCTCGGCCTGGAGCTCGTGGAACGGGACGCCCGTGTCCTCGGTGAGCAGGGTGGAGCTCATGAGGTTCATGCCCTGCTCCGCGGTCCACTCGGCGGTCGCGCGGGTGCCGGCGCCCCACCAGATGCGGTCACGCAGGCCGGGGGAGTGCGGCTCGAGGCGCAGCCTGCCCGGCGGGTTCGGGAACATCGGTCGCGGGTTCGGCTCGGCGAACCCCTGACCCTTCAGCACCTCGAGCAGGACCTGGGTGTGCTGGCGGGCGAGGTCGGCGTCGCTCTGGCCCTCGCTCGGGGCGTACCCGAAGTAGCGGTAGCCGTCGATCACCTGCTCCGGTGATCCACGGCTGATGCCGAGCTGGAGGCGTCCGTCGCTGATGAGGTCGGCGGCCCCGGCGTCCTCGGCCATGTACAGGGGGTTCTCGTACCTCATGTCGATGACGCCCGTGCCGATCTCGATGCGGCTGGTCCGGGCGCCGACCGCGGCCAGGAGCGGGAACGGCGACGCGAGCTGCTGCGCGAAGTGGTGCACGCGGTAGTACGCGCCGTCGCCGCCGAGGTCCTCCACCGCCTCGGCGAGCTCGATCGACTGGTGCAGCACGTCGGAGGCGCTGCGGGTCGCCGAGTGCGGCGAGTCCGACCAGTGCCCGAACGACAGGAACCCGATGTTCTTCATGCCTGCGTCAAGGCGACGCGAGGGTGGCGCATTCCCGTCCTCAGGGTGTTCGTGGTCCCATGACCCCGTGACCCCCGACGGCGACGTTCCTCGACCGCCCAGCCCGACCACGATCCTGCACCTCGTCCCGGCGCCCGACTGGACCGCCGACCCCGACCGTCCGTACGCGCCCGCGTCGCTCGCGACGGAGGGTTTCGTGCACTGCTCGCCCGACGAGGCGACGACGCTCGCGGTGGCCACGGCGTTCTACGCCGACGCACCGCGACCGCTGCTGGTCCTGCGCCTCGACGTCACGCGGCTGCAGGCGGAGGTGGTGCACGAGGCGGCGTCGCCGGTCCCGCCGCCCGGGGTCAGCGACGACGTCCTCTTCCCGCACGTCTTCGGTCCGCTCGACCGTGACGCCGTCACGTCGGTCGGCGAGGTGGGGTGGGAGGGTCGCGTCGCGGTGCGGATCTGGGAGGAAGACCCTAGGATCACCTCCGAGACGACGGTTCGGGGTTCCGAGAGGCAAGGCGCGTGAGCAGGCTCAGGACGGACGCACGCACGGCAGCGACGGCCATGGTCGACCTGGTGCGTCGCGAGCTCGGTCTCAACGTCGCCTTCATCAGCGAGATCGAGGGCGACCGTCGCTCGTTCCGTGCGCTCGTCTCCGACGTCGACCTGCCGATCCAGGTGGGCTTCAGCGAGCCGTACGAGGGCACCTACTGCCAGATGATCACGAGCGGCCAGCTGGGCGAGGTCGTCCCCGACACGGCCAGCGAGCCGCTCACGGTCGACGCGTTCCACACGTCCTACCTCGGCATCGGTGCCTACGTCGGCGTCCCGATGACGCGCAGCAGCGGAGAGCTCTTCGGCACGCTGTGCGCCTTCTCGCGCGATCCGCACCCGGACCTGTCGCCGGCCGAGGCGGAGGTGCTGCGGGCGACGGCGGTGCTCATCATGCGTCTCATCGAGATGGAGGAGCAGGTCGATGGTCGGCTCACCGACCTGGCCGACCTCGCGGAGACCATCGACGGCGCCCTGGAGGACGCGACGATCGAGCTCCTGCCCGTCTCGGAGGTCGGGACCGGTGCGGTCGTCGGCCACGAGGCGGTGGCCCGCTTCGCGGACGGCCGCCCGTTCCGTCGGCGGCTGGGCGAGGCGCGTGAGGTGGGCCGTGGTGTCGAGCTCGAGCTGTCGGTGCTGTCACGCACGCTGAAGGCCGTCGAGGAGACGTCGGTGCCCGTCGTGAGCGTCAGTCTGTCGGCGGAGGCGCTGCGCGACCCTGCCTTCCAGGCGCTGATCGCCTCGATGCCGCCGTCGCGCCTGATGCTGCGCTTCGACGTCGACGAGACGATCGAGGACTACGAGGAGCTCACGGCGCTGCTGCAGCCGCTGCGGCGGCTGGGCGCGCGCGTCGCGGTCGACCGCGTGGGCGACGGTGCGGCCGAGCTGCGCCACATCCTGCTGCTCTCGCCCGACGTGCTGCGCATCGACCCCGAGCTGGTGCAGGGCCTGGCCGACGACGTCCGACGGCGGGTGCTCGTGGAGTCGATCGCGACGCTGGCCGCGCAGATCGACGCCGACTGCGTCGCCCTGGGCGTCTCGGACGCCGAGCTGCCGTGGATGGACGAGCTCGGCGTGACGCACGTCGTGCGCGGCACCTGCGACTGACCAGCCGCCCGAGCCGCCGCTCGGCCCGTGGGGTCGGGATCCGGACGAGCGTATCGTTCCTCGTGCTCCCGCACGCGGGAGCAAGGCGCCCCTGCTCTCCTTGTCCGAGAGCAGGGGCGCTGCTGCGCCGTCCGCATCCAGGGGTGGGCGGTCCGGCGCAGGCCTGAGCCTACGACGTCCGGCACCTCCGCGCTGCCTGGACGAGAAGAAATGTGACAGGCGTTTACACGGCCAAGGCCGGTGCGCTGAACGGGCGACACGACCGGGAGAGCAACCAGTGACCCGCCGCCAGGTGGCGACGGGTCCGATGCGCTGCGATGGGTACCCCCGGCAGGATTCGAACCTGCGCTCCCGCCTCCGGAGGGCGGTGCTCTATCCCCTGAGCTACGGGGGCCGGTGCACGGTTCCGCGGGTGCGGTGACCGGTCTGGCCGAGTGCGGTACGACCCTACCTCACGCCCGCTACGGTGGTGCGCGTGCCCACGGTCCTGATCGCTGACGACACCGCGTCGATCCGGTTCCTCATCCGCACGAACCTCGAGCTGGCGGGGTTCGACGTGCGGGAGGCCGTCGACGGGCTCGACTGCGTGGAGCGGCTGCGGGCCGCGGCCGACGCGGGCGACCTGCCCGACGTCGTCACCGTCGACGTCATGATGCCGCGGCAGGACGGCGTGAGCACCGTGCACACGATCCGGGCCGACGAGCGACTGCGGCACCTCGGCATCGTCATGGTGAGCACCCAGAACCTGCCCGCCGACATCCAGCGAGGCCTCGACGCGGGAGTCGACGCCTACGTGACGAAGCCGTTCGACCCCGACCACCTGGTGTCGACGGTCAACGACGTCATCCAGCGCCGCTCGCAGGCCTGAGGCGACGGTCGCGTCAGGGCTTCCCGCGGGCGGGGAGCGGCGCGCCGCTCGATAGGCTGGTGCGGTGACTCCCGAGCAGCTCAGCGACGTGATCGTGTCCGCCCTCCAGCGGCTCGTCGACGAGGGACGGCTCAGCCTCCCCGACGGCGTGCCCGCCCAGGTGCGCGTGGAGCGACCCAAGGTCAAGGAGCACGGCGACTACGCCACGAACATCGCGCTGCAGCTGGCCAAGAAGGCGGGCCTGAACCCGCGCGACCTCGCCACCGACCTCGCGGCGGTGCTTGCCGACCACGACGGCGTGAGCGCGGCCGAGGTCGCCGGCCCGGGCTTCCTCAACCTGCGGGTGGCCGCCGACGCGCAGGGCCAGGTGGCCGCGCACGTGCTCGAGGCCGGAGCCGACTACGGCCGCAGCGGGCTCTACGCGGGTCAGAAGGTCAACCTCGAGTTCGTCAGCGCGAACCCGACGGGTCCGATCCACATCGGCGGCGTGCGCTGGGCCGCCGTCGGCGACTCGCTCGGCCGGCTCCTGACGTTCGCCGGCGCCGACGTCACCCGCGAGTACTACTTCAACGACCACGGCGCCCAGATCGACCGCTTCGCCCGGTCGCTGCTCGCGTCCGCGCGCGGCGAGGACGCGCCCGAGGACGGGTACGGCGGCCAGTACATCCACGAGATCGCCGCCGACGTGGTGGCGAAGCACCCCGACGTCGCGTCGCTGCCCGACGCCGAGGCGACCGAGCTGCTGCGCGCCGAGGGCGTGGAGCTGATGTTCGCGGAGATCAAGGCGTCGCTGCACGACTTCGGCGTCGACTTCGACGTGTACTTCCACGAGAACGACCTGCACGCGTCCGGTGCCGTCGACCGGGCGATCGCGCGGCTCGACGAGCTCGGCAAGATGTACGAGAAGGACGGTGCCCGGTGGCTGCGCACCTCCGACTACGGCGACGACAAGGACCGGGTCGTCGTGAAGTCCGACGGCCAGCCCGCGTACATCTCCGGCGACCTCGCCTACTACCTCGACAAGCGCGAGCGAGGCTTCGACCGCTGCCTCATCATGCTCGGCGCAGACCACCACGGGTACGTCTCGCGGATGATGGCGATGTGCGCCGCGTTCGGCGACGAGCCGGGCGTCAACCTCGAGCTGCTGATCGGGCAGCTGGTCAACCTCCTGCGCGACGGCCAGCCGCTGCGGATGAGCAAGCGCAACGGCACCGTCATCTCCCTCGAGGACCTCGTGGGTGCCATCGGCGTCGACGCGGCCCGGTACGCCCTGGCGCGCTACTCGACGGACTCGCCGATCGACCTCGACCTCGACCTCTGGGCGAGCACGACGAACGACAACCCCGTCTACTACGTCCAGTACGCGCACGCGCGGCTGTCGAGCATCCTGCGGAACGCGGCCGACCTCGGCGTCGACCACGGCCTCGACCGCTTCGACCCGGGCCTGCTCGAGCACGAGAAGGAGGGTGAGCTGCTGCGCGCCCTCGCGAGCTTCCCCGAGGTGGCGTCACGCGCGGCGGAGCTGCGCGAGCCGCACCGGGTGGCCCGCTACCTCGAGCGCACCGCCGCCGCCTTCCACGCCTTCTACGCCGTCTGCCGGGTGCTCCCGCAGGGCGACGAGGAGGCCACCGACGTCCACCGCGCGCGTCTGGTGCTGGTCGACGCGACCCGTCAGGTCGTCGCCAACGGTCTCGGCCTGCTCGGCGTCTCGGCCCCGGAGCGCATGTGATGAGGGCCCACGAGGCGGGCGCGCTGCACGGGCAGGCGGGCGACCGCGGACCCGCGTGGCTGCGGCGCCCCGACGACGTCGACGCGCTCGTGCCGCAGCTGTGGGCCCGCAACGTCTCCAAGGTCGACGGCGTCGTGACCGTCGCCGGTGAGTCGGTCACCGACCTGGCCGAGGAGTTCGGCACGCCGTTGTACGTCCTCGACGAGGACGACTTCCGCACCCGCGCGCGGGCCTTCCGCGACGCCTTCGAGGGGTGCGAGGTGTACTACGCCGGCAAGTCCTTCCTCTGCGTCGCCACGGCCCGCTGGGTCGAGGAGGAGGGGCTCAGCCTCGACGTGTGCACGGGCGGCGAGCTCGCCGTCGCGCTGCGCGCCGGGTTCCCGCCCGAGCGGCTCGCGCTGCACGGCAACAACAAGTCGGTGGCCGAGCTGCGTCGCGCGCTCGAGGCGGGTGTCGGACGCATCATCGTCGACTCGCTCGAGGAGATCGACCGGCTCGTCGCCCTCACGGCCGAGACCGGTCGTGAGGCGGCCGTCATGGTCCGCGTGACGGCCGGCGTCGAGGCGCACACCCACGAGTACATCTCCACGTCGCACGAGGACCAGAAGTTCGGCTTCTCGATCGCCGACGGTGCCGCGTTCGAGGCCGTGAGCCGCATCGTCGCCGCCCAGCGGCCCGGCGAAGGCGGCCTGCGGTTCCTCGGCCTGCACTCGCACATCGGCTCGCAGATCTTCGTGGCCGACGGCTTCGAGGTGGCCGCGCGACGCGTGCTGCGCCTGCACGCGCGGATCATCGAGGAGCTCGGCGTCGTCCCGCCCGAGATGGACCTCGGCGGCGGCTTCGGCATCGCGTACACGACGCAGGACGACCCCCGCTCGCCGGCCGAGCTGGCCGACAGCCTGCTCGGCATCGTGCACGCGGAGTGCCGGGCGCTCGACGTCGCCGTGCCGCACCTGTCGATCGAGCCCGGGCGCGCGATCGTCGGCCCGACGACCTTCACGCTCTACGAAGTCGGCACGGTCAAGTCCGTCGGTCTCGACGGGGGAGCGTCGCGTCGCTACGTCGCGGTCGACGGCGGCATGAGCGACAACGTGCGGCCCGCGCTCTACAGCGCCGACTACTCCTGCACCCTCGCCTCGCGCCGCTCCGAGGCGCCGGCGGTGCTGAGCCGGGTGGTCGGCAAGCACTGCGAGAGCGGCGACATCGTCGTGAAGGACGAGTACCTCCCGGGTGACGTCGCCGCGGGCGACCTGCTGGCCGTCCCCGGCACCGGCGCGTACTGCCGCTCGCTCGCGAGCACCTACAACCACGTGCCGCGTGCGGCGGTGGTCGCGGTGCGCGACGGCGAGGCACGGCTGATCCTGCGCCGCGAGACGGAGGACGACCTCTTCGCGCTCGACGTCGGCTGACGACGCGGCCTGCCGCTACGGCAGGCCCGCGAGGCGCAGCAGGGCCGTCACGACCACCGCGACGGCCAACGTCGTCACCACGGAGGCGCCGCGCCAGGCGACCACGCCGGCTGCGGCGACGCCGACCGTGTCGGCACCGGCGTGCCACCGGTCACCGACCGCGAGCACGCTGGTCACCACGAGCGCGGTCAGCAGCGCCGGGGCCATGAGGGCGATCACGCCGGTGAACCGTTCCGGCAGGTCGCGACCACCGAGCAGCACCGGTCCGAGGGCCTTCACAGCGGCCGTCGCGACGGTGAGGCCGAGGATGGTGACCCAGATGGTGCTCACGAGGCCTCCCGCCAACGCAGTCCCCACAGGGCGGCGAGCCCCGCCGCCAGCACGGGCACGCCCGGGGGAGCGACGGGCACGAGTGCGAGCGCCAGCAGCCCGCCGACGACGGCCACGCCCCGCCGGTCGCGGTCGCGCAGCTCGGGCAGCAGGACCGCGAGGAAGAACGCCGGGTAGACGGCGTCGAGGCCGAAGCGGTCGAGGTCACCGATCAGCTCACCGCCGAACGCGCCGACGACGGTGCCGAGGTACCAGGCGACGAGCTGGGGTGCGGTGGTGCCGAAGAGGCGCCAGCGGTCGAACGTGCCGTCGCCACGCGCCGCGAGCGCCCAGGAGGAGTCGACGACGGCGAGCCCCTGCATCCCTCGCCACCAGGCGCGCCCCGGCAGCGACGACGCGAGCGCGATGCCCATCGGGAGGAAGCGCGAGTTCATCAGCGTCCCGGCGGCGACGGCCGCGCCCGCGCCTCCACCGGCGGCGAGGACCGCCACGGCCGCGAACTGCGCCGACCCGGCGAACACGAGCACCGACATCGCGACGGCGGCGAGCACGCTGAAGCCCGTCTCGCGGGCGACGACGCCGAACGACATCGACAGCAGGAAGGAGGCCACCGCGAACGGCAGCCCGAGCCTCAGCCCCTCCCGGAAGGAGGCGCGGTCGTCGGCGCCCACCTCAGCCGGCGCAGACGGTCTGGGCGTAGAGGCCCGACTGCTCGGTCGACGACGTCTGCCTCCCGTCGACGGCGACGCGGCAGCGGACCGTGGCGTTGCCGGTGGTCTGGACGCTCGCCAGCACGTACGGCCCGGCACCCTCGTAGACGCGTGTCACCTTCACGTCCTCGCCGCCCGAGCGGAACGTGCGCTCGCGCTTGGAGGCGTCGACGACGGTGGCGTTGAACGGGCCGGTGCCGGAGAACGTGACGGTGACCGCGACCTGTCGCTCGGTCGTGCTGCCACGGGCCCCGGCCGACGCGTCCGGTCCGGCTGCGACCTGCGCGGCCGGTGCCTGCGCGAGGAGGGAGCGCACGTCGAGGACGGCCCACACGAGCACGACCGTGACCACGACGATGGTGACCAGTCCGACCACCTTGACGGGCCCCAGCTGCCGCAGGCTCGACGACAGGCTGCTCGGGCGCGTGCTCACCGGACCAGGGTAGGCGACGCGGAACCGGCCCCGTGACCGATCCGCCTCACGTCAGGCCTCGGTGCGGCCCGGGACCGCGGCGGCCCAGCTCGTCGTCGTGGTTGTAGACCGAGCAGCTGCGCAGCGACAGGCAGCCGCAGCCGATGCAGCCGTCGAGGTCGTCGCGCAGCGCCTGCAGGCGGGCGATGCGGGCGTCGAGGTCGGCGCGCCAGCGGGAGGTGAGCCGTGACCAGTCCCGCTTGGTCGGCACGCGGTCGTCGGGGAGCGACGCGAGCGCCTCGCCGATCTCGGCCAGCGGGATGCCGAGGCGCTGCGAGAACTGGATGAAGGCGAGGCGTCGCAGCACGTCGCGTCGGTATCGACGCTGGTTGCCCGCCGTCCGTGTGGCGGTGATGAGGCCACGCGACTCGTAGAAGTGCAGGGCGGAGACCGCGACGCCCGAGCGCTCGGCGACCTGCTGCGGGGTGAGTCGGTCCGTCGTGTCCATCGTGCACGCCTCCTGTCACGCCGTTGACCTCAACCTTGGTCGAGGTTGTCTGATCATCCCATGACGACGCCGGACGCCCTCGACGCCCAGACGGCCAGCCCCGGGGACGGCGACGCCCACTCGATCTGGCGCGGTCGGCTGGGGCGCACGTCGCTCGGTCTGTTCTCGCTGGCCTTCCTCGTCGCGTTCGAGTCGCTCGCGGTGGTGAGCGTCATGCCGGAGGTGGCGCGAGCGCTCGACGGGCTCGCGCTCTACGCCGTCGCGTTCGCCGCTCCGGTGGCGGTCAGCATCTTCTCGCGCACCGCCAGCGCCTCCTGGATCGAGCGGGCGGGTCCCGCACCCGCGCTGGGCTGCGGAGTGGCCGTCTTCGCCGCCGGGCTGGTGGTGTGCGGCACCGCCACGTCGATGCCCGGCTTCCTCCTCGGGCGTGCGGTGCAGGGTCTTGGCGCGGGTCCGATCGGGGTCGCCCTGTGGGTCGTGGTCGCGCAGGCCTACCCCGACCGGCTGCGACCTCGCGCGCTCGCCGTCATGACGAGTGCCTGGACGGTGCCGGCGATCGTCGGCCCGGTCGTGGCCGGCGGCCTCACGCACGCCTTCGGCTGGCGTGCCGTGTTCCTGCTGGGGCCCGCGCTGGCGGCGGCGAGCCTCACGGTCGCGTGGCCGGCGATCCGGTCCCTCACCGGCTCCCCGTCGGCCGCGGCAGGACCCTCGGGTGGTCAGACCCTGGGTGGTCTGGCTGCCGCCGCCCTCGCGGCGGTGGCGGTGCTCCTGGTGTCCGTCGCCGGCCAGCGGACGCTGCCGGCGTGGCCGGCCTGGCTCGTCCTGGGTTTGGTGGGGCTCGCGCTCTCCGTCCGTCGGCTGGTGCCTCCGCGCACCTGGAGCGGCGGACGGGGCCTCCCGTCGCTGATCGGATCACGGGCCCTCCTCATGGCGTCCTTCTTCGCGGCGGAGGTGTACGTGCCGCTGGTGCTGGTCGACCAGCGCGGACTCTCGGTCGGCCTGGCGGGCGCGGCGATCTCGGGCACGGCGTTCACCTGGTTCGCCGGCGCAACCCTCGTGTCGCGGCCGGAACGGCTGCCGGCGCCGGTCGGCACGCCCCGACCTCGGGCGCTGCTGGGCGCCGGCGCGATCCTCGTGGGCCTCCTCGCCGTGCCGCTCTCGCTGGTCGCCGAGGTGCCGGTGGTCGCCGTCGCGACGGTCTGGGTCGTGGGCGGCTTCGGCATGGGCGTGCTCTCGTCGACCTCGGTGACGGAGGTGCTGCGCCGGTCCGGTCCGGGGGAGGAGGCGGGTCACAGCGCGGCCCTGCAGACCAGCGACTCGGTCGCGGAGTCCGTCGCGCTCGCCCTGGGCGGCACCGTGTTCGCCGCCGCGGTCGTGCACGGCCTGGACGTCGGCGTGCTCGCGGCGTCCGCGGTGCCCGCCGCGTGCGT
Source organism: Aeromicrobium sp. REDSEA-S38_B2 (assembly GCF_001628525.1). Taxonomy (NCBI): domain Bacteria; kingdom Bacillati; phylum Actinomycetota; class Actinomycetes; order Propionibacteriales; family Nocardioidaceae; genus Aeromicrobium; species Aeromicrobium sp. REDSEA-S38_B2. Next base: position 10,524 of record NZ_LUNH01000040.1, read on the forward strand.
GGTCGCCGGGCTGCTCGTGCTCGGGCGCGGTTACGAGCGGTGAGCCCCACGCGGCGGTCTCGGTCTCGCCGCGAGGACTGGGGGCCGGACCGAGGAGGGACGCCGATAGGCTGTCGCGCGTGAACACCGCTCCCTCGACCGCCCGACCCCTTAAGGTCGCCCTGCTGGGCTGCGGCGTCGTGGGGTCGGAGGTGGCCCGCCTGCTGACCCGCGACGGCGACGAGCTGGCGCGTCGGATCGGCGCCCCCGCGAGCTGATCCTCGCCGCCCTGGAGCACGGTGCCTCCGTCGTCACGGCCAACAAGGCGCTCCTCGCCGAGGACGGCGCCCGCCTGTTCGAGGCCGCCGAGAAGGCCGAGCGCGACATCGCGTTCGAGGCGGCGGTGGCCGGCGCCATCCCGATCATCCGCCCGCTCCAGGAGTCGCTGGCGGGTGACGCCGTGCAGCGGGTGCTCGGCATCGTCAACGGGACCACCAACTTCATCCTCGACGCCATGACCACGACGGGCGCCGGCTTCTCCGACGCGCTCGACGAGGCCCAGCGCCTCGGGTACGCGGAGGCCGACCCCACGGCCGACGTCGAGGGCTTCGACGCCGCCGCCAAGGCCGCGATCATCGCGTCGCTCGCGTTCCACACCCGCGTGACCATCGGCGACGTGCACCGCGAGGGCATCACCGACGTCACCGCCGCCGACGTCCGCTCGGCCGACGAGATGGGCTGCGTCGTCAAGCTGCTCGCGATCTGCGAGAAGATCAGCACGCCCGACGGCGATGCCGTGTCGGCTCGCGTCCACCCCGCCATGATCGCGAAGAGCCACCCGCTCGCCAGCGTCCGCGGCGCGTTCAACGCCGTGTTCGTCGAGAGCGAGTCGGCCGGTCAGCTCATGTTCTACGGTCCGGGCGCCGGGGGCGCGCCCACGGCGAGCGCCGTGCTCGGCGACCTCGTCTCGGTCGCCCGTAACCGCCGCCAGGACGTGCACGGACCCGGTGACACCGCGCACGCGGACCTCGACGTGCTCGACGTCGGCCGCGCCCGTACCCGCTACCACGTGTCGATCGACGTCGACGACCGCGCCGGCGTGCTCGCATCGGTCGCCGACGCCTTCGCGCAGTACGACGTGTCGATCAAGACGGTCCGCCAGGAGGGCCACGGCTCCGACGCCCAGCTCGTCATCGTGACGCACGAGGCCGACGACGCCGCGCTCGCCGCGACCGTCGAGGTGGTGCGCGCGCTCGACATGGTGCGCGACGTGTCGTCGGTCATGCGGGTCGAAGGCCTCAACTGATGAAGGAGTTCCGCTGATGGCGCAGCCGTGGCGTGGTGTGCTCGAGGAGTACCGCGAGTGGCTCCCGGTCGACGAGGACACCCCGGTGATCTCGCTGGGCGAGGGCGGCACGCCGCTCGTCCACTCGGCCTGGCTGTCCTCGGTCGTCCAGGGCGACGTCTGGCTCAAGGTCGAGGGTGACAACCCGACGGGCTCCTTCAAGGACCGCGGCATGACGGCGGCCATCTCCGTGGCCGTCGGCGAAGGCGCGAAGGCCGTGGTGTGCGCGTCGACAGGCAACACGTCGGCGTCGATGACCGCCTACGCCGCTCGTGCCGGGCTCACCCCGATCGTGCTCGTCCCGCACGGCAAGATCGCGACCGGCAAGATGGCCCAGGCCGTCATGCACGGCGCGGAGGTCATCCAGGTGCGGGGCGGCTTCGACGAGTGCCTCCAGCTGTCGCGGGCCCTGGCCGACGAGTACCCGGTCGCGCTCGTGAACTCGGTCAACCCGGTGCGGCTCCAGGGCCAGAAGACCGCGGCGTTCGAGATCGTTGACGTCCTCGGCGACGCCCCCGACGTGCACGTGCTCCCGGTCGGCAACGCCGGCAACATCTCCGCCTACTGGATGGGCTACCGCGAGTACGCCGACGCCGGTCTCGCCACGCACCGTCCGCGGATGTGGGGCTTCCAGGCCGCCGGCGCCGCGCCGCTCGTCCGTGGCGAGGCCGTGGCCCGTCCCGAGACGGTCGCCACGGCGATCCGGATCGGCAACCCGGCGTCGTGGCAGCTGGCCATCGAGGCGCGCGACACGTCCGGCGGCCGCATCGACGCCGTCACCGACGAGCAGATCCTCGACGCGCAGCGTCGCCTGGGTGCCCACGACGGCGTGTTCGTCGAGCCCGGGTCCGCGGCGGGTGTCGCGGGTCTCCTGGCCGCCGCCGAGGCGGGCGAGGTCGACCCGGGTCTGCGCATCGCCGTGACCGTGACGGGCCACGGCCTGAAGGACGTCGAGACGGCGCTGTCGGGCGTGGAGTCCGTGGTCGACTCCGTCATCGACGCCGACGTGCACGACGCCGCGGCCGCCGCCGGCCTGGCCTGAGCGGCGCCGTCGTGGTCGACCAGCCGTTCCGCCGCGGGCCCGTGACGGTCCGCACGCCCGCCAGCAGCGCCAACCTCGGTCCGGGGTTCGACGCCCTCGGGCTCGCGCTCGACGTGCACGACGAGCTGACCGCCGAGGTCGTCCCCGGCGACGGTCTCGAGGTCGTCGTGGAGGGCGAGGCCGCCGACGAGGTGCCGCGCGACGAGCGCCACCTCGTGGTCCGTTCGCTCGACGCCGCCCTCGACCTCATGGGCGTGCGACGTCCGGGGTTGCGGCTCACGTGCCGCAACGTGGTGCCGCACGGGCGGGGGATGGGCTCGTCGTCGGCCGCGATCGTCGGCGGCATCGTGCTCGCGAAGGCACTCGTCGACGGTGTGGAGCCGCTCGACGACCGGGCGACGCTGCAGCTCGCCCAGGACATCGAGGGTCACCCCGACAACGTCGCCGCAGCCCTCCTCGGCGGCCTGACGATCGCGTGGATCGACGGCTTCGCCGCCGAGGCGGTCCGCCTCGACGTCACCGTCCCGCTGACCCTCTTCGTGCCGCCGGAGCCGGTCTCGACCGAGGCCGCGCGCGGCCTGCTCCCCGACGTGGTCAGCCACGCCGACGCCGCGACGAACGCCGGCCGTGCCGCGCTGCTCGTGGCGGCGCTGACGCAGGCGCCCGAGCGGCTCGCGTCGGCCACGGAGGACCTCCTGCACCAGCAGTACCGCGCCGGCGCGATGCCGGACTCCTACCGCCTGGTCCGCAGCCTGCGCGTCGACGGCGTGCCGGCGGTCATCTCCGGTGCCGGGCCCACGGTGCTCGCCTTCGCCCGGGGTGTCACGGACGCCGTCCCCGACGGCTGGAGGGTGCTCGAGGTCGACGTCGCCGACCGCGGTGCCCACGTCGTCCCGACGTCCTGAACGACGGCCCCTGACCGCGCTCGTCGGGGGCGGATCGAGCGCTCGAGCGCACTGCTAGAGTGACGGACGTCGGTGTGGATCCCGTTCCCCGACACGTGTACGTCCGCCCGCCGTCGGCGGGTGGCCACGGTGCCCCGGTCTTCGCCGGAGGGCCTGTGGCGCCCCCTCCCACCCAGGAAGCATCCTCGTGACCGACACCCCCACTGACCAGTCTGCGTCCCCGTCGGCGGAGCCGGCCTCCGCCGCCCCCGCCAAGCCCGCCCGTCGCTCGGGCGGCGCGCTCGGGGGCAAGGTCCTCGCCGAGCTGCGCGAGATCGCGTCCGGCCTCGGCATCAGCGACGCCGGCAAGCTGCGCAAGGGCGAGCTGATCGACGCCATCAAGGCCGCCCGTGGCGAGAGCGCCCCGAGCGCCGTCCAGGCCGCCCCCGCCGAGCAGGCACCCCAGCAGGTCGAGCCGACCGCGCCGGAGAAGGCCCCGGGCGCGAAGCCCCAGGTCGAGAAGGACGAGAAGCCCCAGGGCGCACCTGCTGCCGAGGAGCAGGCGCGCGAGACCCCGCGCGGCCGCGGACGTCGCGCCCAGGGCGCCCCGTCGCAGGACGGCCAGCCCCAGGACGCCCAGGGCAAGGACGCCCAGGGCAAGGACGAGCAGAACCGCGGCCAGGGCAAGGGCCAGGGCCCGAAGAACGGCAACCAGCGCACCAAGAACGACGGGCAGCGCGACGGCCAGAAGAACGCTGAGCAGCAGAAGAACACCGAGAACCAGAAGAACGGCGACGGTCAGAAGAACGACGACCAGCGCCGCGGCGACCAGCAGCGCAAGGGCGACCAGCAGGGCGGCCAGGACGCCCCGCAGAAGAACGGCCAGCGCGGCGTCGACCCGCAGGCGGCCGACGACGACGAGGCCGGCGGACGTCGTCGCAACCGTCGTGGTCGCAACCGCGGCGGCCGCGGTGCCGACGGCGAGCCCACCTACACCGAGGACGACGTGCTGGTCCCCGCGGCGGGCATCCTCGACATCCTCGACAACTACGCCTTCGTGCGCACCACCGGCTACCTGCCGAGCGAGAACGACGTGTACGTCTCGCTGTCCATGGTCCGCAAGTGGGGTCTGCGCAAGGGCGACGCGGTCACCGGCCAGGTGCGCCAGCCGCGCGAAGGCGAGCGCAAGGAGAAGTTCAACCCGATGGTGCGGGTCGACACCGTCAACGGGACGCCGCTGGAGGAGGCGCGCGGCCGCATCGAGTTCTCCTCCATGACGCCCGTGCACCCCGAGGAGCGTCTGGTCCTCGAGACCGACCCGACGGTCGTGACCACCCGCCTCATCGACCTGTTCGCGCCCGTGGGCAAGGGACAGCGTCAGCTGGTCGTCTCGGAGCAGCGTGGTGGACGCTCGGCCCTCGTGCGCACCGTCGCCGACGCGCTGACGGCCAACAACCCCGAGTGCCACCTCATGGTCGTCCTGATCGACGAGCGCCCCGAGGAGGTCACGGAGCTGCAGCGCTCGGTCAAGGGCGAGGTCATCGCCTCGACCTTCGACCGTCCGGCCGCCGACCACACGACGGTGGCCGAGCTCGCCATCGAGCGTGCGAAGCGTCTGGTCGAGCTGGGTCACGACGTCGTCGTCCTGCTCGACTCCCTCACGCGGCTCGGCCGGGCCTACCACCAGGCGTCCACGGCCTCGAGCCGGATGGCCGGCGCGGTCGACGCGGCCGCCCTGCACCCGGTCAAGACGTTCTTCGGCGCGGCGCGCAACGCCGAGGACGGCGGCTCGCTGACGATCCTCGCGACGGCGCTGGCGGGCACGTCGTCCGTGGTCGACGAGGCCGTGCTGGAGGAGATCGACGGCGCCGCCAACAGCGTGCTGCGCCTGCAGGTCGACGAGAACCAGCAGGTCTTCCCGGCCGTCGACATCGCCGGCTCGCGCACCAACCACGAGGAGCTGCTGCTCGACGAGCAGGAGCTCGACATCCTCGTCGCCACGCGCCGGGCCCTGGTCGGGCGCAGCCCGCAGCAGGTCCTCGACACGGTCGTCGGGCGGTTGGAGAAGACCGGCAGCAACGCCGAGCTGCTCCTCGCGCTCCAGCGCAGCCCCCTGGCCTGAGCACGCCCCGACGGGCCCGCCGACCACGGTCGGCGGGCCCGTCGTGCGTGCCACGGACGGCCGGCGCGGCCCGCGCGCTGGTCTGCGACGGGTGGACCGCGTCCCTAGGATGGCGACGTGACCACTGCCTACGACTTCACCGCCACGACCATCGACGGCGCTCCGCGGGACCTCTCCGACTACCGGGGGAAGGTCCTGCTCGTCGTGAACACCGCCACGCAGTGCGGCTTCACCCCGCAGCTGACGGGCCTGGAGGAGCTGTACAGCCGGTACGCCGACCGCGGCCTCGTGGTCCTCGGCTTCCCGTGCGACCAGTTCGGCCACCAGAACCCCGACTCCGACGAGGACACGGCCGCCTTCTGCCAGAAGAACTACGGCGTGAGCTTCCCGATGTTCTCCCAGGTCGACGTCAACGGCGACGACGCGCACCCGCTGTACCGTTGGCTCCGCTCGGAGAAGGGCGGGGTGCTCGGCAGCAAGATCAAGTGGAACTTCACCAAGTTCCTGGTCGACTCCGAGGGCAACGTCGTGAAGCGCTACGGCTCGACGACGAAGCCCGAGAAGATCGCCGACGACGTCGAGGCGCTGCTGCCGGCCTGACCTCGTAGCGCGGCTGCTGCCTGGGGAACAACCGAGGGGCGGTGGCGGTTGTACGAGGTGCCCCTGGCACAATCGATCCCCGGTCCTGGTTCACGGTCCGCACCCGCGGCCCGACCCAGCACCACGAGAGGACACCATGAAGCGCGACATCCACCCCGAGTACGTCGAGACCCAGGTCACCTGCACCTGTGGCAACTCGTTCACCACCCGCAGCACCGCCACGGAGGGCACCCTCCGCGCCGACGTGTGCTCGGCCTGCCACCCGTTCTACACGGGCAAGCAGAAGATCCTCGACACCGGCGGCCGCGTGGCCCGGTTCGAGAAGCGCTACGGCAAGAAGTAGCTCCTCTCCGACGCCGACCCGATCCCTCGCGGACGGGTCGGCGTCGTCGTACGTCCGGGCGCGGTGCGCCGGCGAGACCGTGGGCGCGAGGTAGCAGAGAGGACCAGCATGTTCGAGGCCGTCGAGGCGCTGCTGTCCGAGCACGCCGAGCTCGAGCGACAGATGTCGGACCCTGCGACGCACGCCGACCCGGCGCGGGCCAAGAAGGTCGGGCGCCGCTACGCCGAGCTCGGTGCGGTCGTGCGTACCTACCGCGCCTGGCAGCAGTCCGGTGACGACCTCGAGGCCGCCCGTGAGCTCGAGCTGGTCGAGGACGCGGCCGAGCTGGCCGCCCAGCGCGCGGAGCTGGAGGAGCGGCTGCAGCGGCTGCTCGTGCCGCGCGACCCCGCCGACGACAAGGACGTCATCCTCGAGGTGAAGGGCGGCGAGGGCGGCGAGGAGTCGGCGCTGTTCGCCGGCGACCTGCTGCGCATGTACACGCGCTTCGCCGAGACGAAGGGCTGGCGGGTCGAGATCATCGACGCCACCGAGTCGGCGCTCGGGGGCTTCAAGTCGGTCACGGCCTCGGTGGCGGCGAAGGGCACCCCCGAGCCCGGGCAGGCGCCCTACGCGCTGCTGAAGTTCGAGGGCGGCGTCCACCGCGTGCAGCGTGTCCCCGTCACCGAGTCCCAGGGCCGCATCCACACGTCGGCCGCCGGGGTCCTCGTGCTGCCCGAGGCCGAGGACGTCGACGTCCAGGTCAACGACGCCGACCTGCGCATCGACGTGTTCCGCTCGTCCGGGCCCGGAGGCCAGAGCGTCAACACCACCGACTCGGCCGTGCGCATCACCCATCTCCCGACCGGTCTCGTGGTGAGCTGCCAGAACGAGAAGAGCCAGCTCCAGAACAAGGAGCAGGCGCTGCGCATCCTGCGCTCGCGCCTGCTCGAGGCGGCACAGGCCGCGGCCGACGCCGAGGCGTCCGACGCGCGACGCTCGCAGATCCGCACGGTCGACCGCTCCGAGCGGGTGCGCACCTACAACTTCCCCGAGAACCGCGTCTCCGACCACCGCACCGGGTTCAAGGCCTACAACCTCGACGCCGTCATGGACGGCGCGCTCGACGACGTCATCGGCTCGCTCGTCGACGCCGACCTCGCCGAGCGGCTCGAGACCGCCGACGGGTCCCGCGCATGAGCCGCGTCCGCAGCCAGGCCGAGCGTCTGCTCGAGGAGGCCACGACCACGCTGACGGAGGCCGGCGTCGCCTCGCCGCGGGTCGACGCGGAGCTGCTCCTCGCCCACGTCACCGGGACCCCGCGCGGCATGCTGCTCGGCGCACGCCTCCAGGGTCCGCAGCTGCAGGTCTACCGCGACATGGTCGCGGCGCGCGCCCGGCGCGTTCCGCTGCAGCACCTCACCGGCTCTGCCGGCTTCCGCTACGTCGACCTCGAGGTCGGTCCCGGCGTGTTCGTCCCGCGTCCGGAGACCGAGCTGCTGGCGGGCTGGGCGGTCGAGCAGGCGTCGGCCGTGCTGTCCTCGAGTCGCTCGGCACCGCCCGTGGTCGTCGACCTCTGCACCGGGTCCGGCGCAATAGCGCTGTCCGTCGTGCACGAGGTGCCGCGGGCCCAGGTGCACGCCGTCGAGCTCGACGAGCAGGCGTTCGCGTGGGCGGAGCGCAACCTCGGCGACACGGGCGCCGACCTGCGGCTCGGCGACGCGTTCGAGGCCTTCGCCGACCTCGACGGCACCGTCGACGTCGTGGTGTGCAACCCGCCGTACATCCCGCTCGACGCGTGGGAGAGCGTGGCGCCCGAGGCCCGCGACCACGACCCGTCCCTGGCGCTCTGGTCGGGCGACGACGGGCTCGACGCCATGCGCCGCCTGGAGCGCACGGCGTGGCGCCTGCTGCGACCGGGCGGTGTCGTCGGGGCCGAGCACGCCGATGCGCAGGGGGAGTCGGCCCCCGCCGTGTTCGCCGGCCGGTGGGCCGACGTGCGCGACCACGCGGACCTCGCGGACCGGCCGCGGTACGTCACCGCGCGCCGTCCGTGAGCGGCTCGCCGCGCACGAGTCGGGACCTCCGGCGCGGCGCGGAGCGGGATCGATAGGGTCGCGACATGGTCGCCGAGCTCCTGATCCACGGGGCCGCCTTCGCCTTCGGGGTGGGATCGGCGATCCTCCCGGTGTTCCTCAACGCCGAGGTCTACGTCGTCGCCATGGGCGCGACGATGCAGGACTGGATGCTGTTCTGGGGCGTCATGGCGCTGAGCGTCGGCACGGTCGCGGGCAAGGCGCTCGTGTTCGTGCTGATCCGCGGCGGGTCGCAGCGCTTCCGTCGCGAGGCGCGCCGCTCCGAGCCCCGCTACCGGTTCACGGCCTGGCTGCGGCGGGTCGGCGACCTGCTCCTGACCTGGCTCGACCGCCCGGTGCTCGGCGCGGCCACCGTGCTCCTCTCGTCCCTCCTGGCGGTGCCACCGCTCGCGGTGGTGACGATCCTGGCGCCGCTGTCGCGGCAGCGTCTCTGGGTGTTCCTCACGATGGTCTTCCTCGGTCGGACGGCGCAGTTCCTGGCGCTCGCGTTCCTCGTGCACGGGCTCGACCTGCTGGACGCCGTGCACGACCTGTGGTGACCGCTGGGCCCACCCGCGCCCGCTAGGGTGGCCCGGTGAGGTACGACTGCGCCGACGAGGAGATGCGCCGCACCGGCGTCGACGCCGCCCAGGCGGCACTGGAGGCCGGCGAGCTCGCCGTGCTGCCCACCGACACCGTCTACGGCCTGGCCGCCGACGCGTTCTCGCCCGAGGCCGTCCAGCGCCTGCTGGACGCCAAGGGGCGCACGCGCCAGAAGCCGCCACCGGTCCTGGTCGGGGCGCCGACGACGCTCGAGGCCCTGGTCACCGAGGTGCCGGGATGGCTGCGCTCGATGACCACCGAGCTGTGGCCCGGACCCCTCACGGTGGTGTGCCGGCAGCAGCCGTCGCTCACGTGGGACCTGGGGGAGACCCACCACACCGTCGCGGTGCGCATGCCCGACCACCCCGTCGCGCTCGGTCTGCTCAAGCAGACCGGGCCGCTCGCCGTGAGCAGCGCGAACCTGACCGGTGAGCCGGCCGCCACCACGATCGAGGACGCCGAGCGGATGCTGGGCACGTCCGTCAGCGTCTACCTCGACGCCGGTCAGAGCCCCGGGGGCACCGCGTCCACCATCCTCGACGTCACGGGCGCGACGCCCCGCATCCTGCGCGAGGGTCCGATCGGGCTCGACGTGCTCCACCGGTTCAACAACACGGTGGAGCCGCTCGGTGCGTGAGTACCTCGTCGTCTTCGGCGTCGCCCTGGGGGTGACCTACCTCCTCGCCTCGATCGCCAGGACGCTCGCGATGCGCTTCGGAGCCGTCGCCAAGGTGCGTGACCGCGACGTGCACGCGATCCCCACCCCGTACTTCGGGGGCCCCGCCATGCTCGGCGGGCTCGTCTCGGCCTACCTGGTGGCGACCCACCTGCCGTTCCTGTCCCGCAACGAGGACGCCGTCTTCGGCGACGCCCGCGCCGTCATCGTGGGCGGTGCCGTCATCTGCCTCGTCGGCGTGATCGACGACCTCTTCGAGCTCGACGCGCTCAGCAAGTTCGCCGGCCAGGTCATGGCCGGCGTCGTCGTCGTCGCGATGGGCCTGCAGTTCCTCTACCTGCCGCTGTACAACAACTACCTCGGACTCGACAACGCGCAGTCGATCATCTTCACGGTGCTGCTGATCGTCACCACCGCGAACGCCGTCAACTTCGTCGACGGCCTCGACGGGCTGGCCGCCGGCATGGTCGCGATCGGCGCGGTGGCCTTCTTCTCCTACGCCTTCTCCCTCGCGGTCGTGAACGGCGAGGCACGCGCCATCGGCGCCGCGCTGCTCACGGCCGCCCTGGCGGGCGCCTGCCTCGGCATCCTGCCGCACAACTTCTTCCCGGCCCGCATGTTCATCGGCGACTCCGGGTCGATGCTGATCGGCTTCGTGCTCGCGTGCTCCTCGATCAGCCTCACGGGACAGTTCCCGGCCACCAGCCTGTCCGAGGGCGTCGGTGGCGGGGCGGCGAGCTTCCTGCCCGCCCTGCTGCCGCTCTTCCTGCCGTTCGCGATCCTCATCGTGCCGTTCGTCGACCTGGGTCTCGCGGTCGTGCGCCGCACCCGGGCGGGACGGTCGCCGTTCAGCCCCGACAAGATGCACATCCACCACCGGCTGCTCGAGATCGGGCACTCGCACCGTCGTGCCGTGCTGCTCATGTACGCCGCCGCCGGCCTGGTGGCCTTCGGCAGCGTCGTGGTGAGCCTGTTCAGCGGCTGGCAGTCGATCGTCGGGTTCGGCGTGCTGAGCGTGCTCACGGCCGCGGCCGTCTTCGTGCTCCCACGGCTCGAGCAGCGCGTCTGGGACGGCTCGTGAGGTCCGCAGACCGGTCGGCCCTCGGCTCGCAGGCCCTGGCGTACGGGACCGTCGTGGCTCTTGCCGCCGTCGCGGGTCTCGCCGTGCGGGGGACCGCCGGGCTGCTGGGCGCCCTGCTCGCGGGTGTCGTCGTCGCGGTGTTCCTCGGCTCGACGCCCGTCGTCCTGAACCCGGTGGCGCGCTCGAGCCCGGTGCTCTCGCTCCCTGCGGCCGTGCTCTTCTTCCTCGTCAAGGCGTTCGCCGCCATGGCCGTGCTGTTCCTGCTCTTCGACGTCGGGGGAGTGGCCGAGCACGTCGACCGGCGCACCTTCGGGCTCGCCGCAGTGGTGTGCAGCCTGGTCTGGACCGCCTTGGCGCTGTGGTCGTTCCGGCGCCGCCGGGTCCTCACCTATGACCTGGGCGACACCCCGTCGTGACCCCCTGGTAGCCTCACTCATGCGCCGGACCGGATCCGCCCAGCGACCGGGCCCGACGTGAACGATGACGCTGGCCGTACTGCCGGATCGCCGACCTTCGTCGGAATCGACCGCGCCATGAGACAAAGGTGACCGAGTGACCCTCGCCTCGACCGCCCTGGTGGCTGCCGCTGACGGCCCGCCGCAGCCCGGCCCCGGGAGCTTCCTGCTCCCGCCGACGTTCACGATCGGCGGGTGGGAGGTCAACAAGCCCGAGCTGTTCCTCGTGCTGTCGCTGGTGATCGTCTTCGCCTTCGCCTACGCCACGAGCCGCAAGGCCCAGGTCGTGCCCGGGCGCCTGCAGTTCGCCGGAGAGCTCGTGTACGGGTTCATCCGCAACTCCATCGCGCGCGACAACATCGGCAGCGCCGACTACATGAAGTACGTGCCGTACCTCTTCACGGTCTTCCTCTTCGTGCTGGTCAACAACTTCTACGGCGTCATCCCGGTGATCCAGTTCCCGTCGATGTCGAAGTTCGGCTTCCCCGTCGCGCTGGCCCTGGTCACGTGGCTGATCTACAACGTCGCCGGCATCGGTCGCCACGGCTTCTTCGGCTACCTCAAGCACCAGACGGTCCCGGCCGGCGCCAAGGGCCCGATCCTGATCGCCCTGGTGCCGCTGGAGTTCCTCTCCAACATCATCGTGCGCCCCTTCACGCTGGCGCTGCGTCTCTTCGCGACCATGTTCGCCGGTCACCTGCTGATCCTGCTGTTCTCCCTGGGCGCCGCGTACCTGGTCACGGGCTACGCCAACGCCGCCATCGGCATCCCGGCCGGCGTGCTCTCCTTCGTGCTCGGCATCGGGGTCAGCTTCCTCGACATGCTGATCATGTTCCTGCAGGCCTACGTCTTCACGCTGCTGACCGCGATGTACATCGGCAGCGCGATCGCCGACGAGCACTGAGCTCGGCCGGCTCCATCCGACCACTTCTCGACCCGCACCAGACGCGTCCGCGTCGTCACGAAAGGAAAGAACCGTCATGAATGGTTCCATCGCCACCGTCGGCCTCGGCCTCGCTGCCATCGGCCCGGCCATCGCCGTCGGTCTGATCTTCGCCGCCTACGTCACGGGCGTCGCCCGTCAGCCCGAGGCGCAGGGCCGTCTCCAGGGCATCGCGATCTTCGGCTTCGTCCTCGCGGAGCAGTTCTTCATCATCGCGCTGGCCCTCGCCTTCGTCTTCGGCTACAACTGATCCTCTGCTAAGGGAGATTCACCATGAGCGCGATCCTGGTCGCAGCAGCTGAGGGGGAGGAGCACAACCCCCTGATCCCGGAGCTGCCGGAGATCGTCCTGGGCCTGGTGGTCCTGGGGATCCTCTTCCTCCTGATCCGCAAGTTCGTCGTGCCCAACTTCGAGAAGGCCTTCGCCGAGCGCACGGCCGCGATCGAGGGCGGGATCGAGGAGGCCAAGTCGGCGCAGCAGGAGGCCCAGGCCGCGCTCGAGCAGTACACGGCGCAGCTCGCCGACGCCCGTCACGAGGCCGCTCGCATCCGCGAGGAGGCCAAGGAGCAGGGCGCGCAGATCATTGCCGAGCTCCGGGCCCAGGCCCAGGAGGAGGCTGCCCGCATCACCGCGACCGCGCACGCGCAGGTCGAGGCGGAGCGCTCGCAGGCCCTCGCCCAGCTCAAGTCCGAGGTGGGCTCGCTCGCCACGGACCTCGCCGGGCGCATCGTCGGTGAGTCGCTCGAGGACGAGTCGCGTCAGCGTCGCACCGTCGAGCGCTTCATCACGGAGCTGGAGGGGTCGGCCAACTGATGCGAGGCATCTCCGCGCGGTCCCTCGAGGGGGTCCTGTCCGCCGTCGAGTCGGCCCAGGACTCGGCGGACCTCGGCACGCAGCTGTTCGGCGTCGTGTCCCTGCTGGACGCCAACCCGGCGCTGCGCCGGGTGCTCACCGACCCGTCGACCGAGTCCGACGCCAAGGCGGGTCTCGCGTCCCGTGTGCTCGGCTCGCAGGTCGGTCCGGGCACGGTCGACGTCGTCCGCGCCGCCGCCGCCGCGCGGTGGAACGCCGGTCGTGACCTCGCCGACGCCCTCGAGACCGCCGGCGCCAGCGCCGTGGTCGCGCGGGCCGACGCCGCCGGGTCGCTGGAGCAGCTCGAGACCGAGCTGTTCGAGATCGGACGCGCCGTCGCGGCCGACGTCGAGCTCCGTGGTGTCGTGGCCGACCGGTCCTACCCGGCCCAGGCGAAGGCGACGCTGCTCGCGACGCTGTTCGGCTCCAAGGTCTCCACCGAGGCCCTCGAGCTGGCGCAGCAGGCCGTCGTGGCACGCACCGGCTCGTTCGAGAAGGTGCTCACCGCCTTCGGCGACGTGGCCGCGCAGCGTCGTGACCGCGCCGTCGCCGTCGTGCGGGTCGCCTACGACCTCTCCGACGACGAGCGCACCCGGCTCGCCTCGGCCCTGGCCGCCAAGTACGGCCGCGACGTGCACCTCAACGTCGTCGTCGACCCGAGCGTCGTCGGAGGCATCGCCGTCTCCCTCGGCGGCGAGGTCGTCGACGGCACCATGTCCAGCCGGCTCGAGGCCGCCCGTCGGCGGCTCGCGGGCTGACCCACCCCATTTCTTCCGGCTCCACCCAGCCACCAGACCCACAGAAGGCAGGCAGAAACATGACGGAACTCTCCATCCGTCCCGAGGAGATCCGCGACGCGCTGCAGCAGTTCGTCTCCGAGTACTCCCCGAGCGCCAGCAAGACCGAAGAGGTCGGCATCGTCGCCGAGGCGGCGGACGGCATCGCGCGCGTCGAGGGTCTGCCCTCGGCCATGGCCAACGAGCTGCTCGAGTTCGAGGACGGCACGCTCGGCCTCGCGCTGAACCTCGACGTCCGCGAGATCGGTGTCGTCATCCTGGGTGACTTCGCCGGCATCGAGGAGGGCCAGAAGGTCAAGCGCACCGGCGAGGTGCTGTCCGTGCCCGTGGGCGACGGCTACCTCGGCCGCGTCGTGGACCCGCTGGGCGAGCCCATCGACGGTCTCGGCGAGATCGCCACCGACGGTCGTCGCGCCCTGGAGCTCCAGGCGCCCACCGTCGTGCAGCGCAAGTCGGTGCACGAGCCGCTCATGACCGGCATCAAGGCGATCGACTCGCTGACGCCGATCGGCCGTGGCCAGCGCCAGCTGATCATCGGCGACCGCCAGACCGGCAAGACCGCCATCGCGATCGACACGATCATCAACCAGAAGGAGTTCTGGGAGAGCGGCGACCCGACCAAGCAGGTCCGCTGCATCTACGTCGGCATCGGCCAGAAGGGCTCGACGATCGCCAGCGTGCGTGGCGCCCTCGAGGACGCCGGCGCGCTGGAGTACACGACCATCGTGGCCGCTCCGGCCTCCGACTCCGCAGGCTTCAAGTACCTCGCCCCGTACACCGGCTCGGCCATCGGCCAGCACTGGATGTACCAGGGCAAGCACGTCCTGATCATCTTCGACGACCTGTCGAAGCAGGCCGAGGCCTACCGCGCCGTCTCGCTGCTGCTGCGTCGTCCGCCGGGCCGCGAGGCCTACCCCGGCGACGTCTTCTACCTCCACAGCCGGCTGCTCGAGCGTTGCGCCAAGCTCAACGACGAGCTCGGCGCGGGCTCGATGACGGGTCTGCCCGTCATCGAGACGAAGGCCAACGACGTGTCGGCCTACATCCCGACGAACGTCATCTCGATCACCGACGGCCAGATCTTCCTGCAGTCCGACCTCTTCAACGCCAACCAGCGTCCCGCGGTCGACGTCGGCATCTCGGTGTCGCGCGTCGGTGGTGCGGCGATGACGAAGGCCATGAAGGCGGTCACCGGCTCGCTCAAGGTCGACCTCGCGCAGTTCCGCGCCATGGAGGCCTTCGCCATGTTCGCCTCCGACCTCGACGCCGCGTCGAAGGCGCAGCTCGCCCGTGGTCAGCGCCTGATGGAGCTGTTCAAGCAGGGCCAGTACGCGCCGTTCCCGATGGAGCAGCAGGTCGTCTCGCTGTGGGCCGGTACCCAGGGCAAGCTCGACCCGGTGCCCGTGGAGGACATCAGCCGCTTCGAGGAGGAGTTCCTCGACTACGTCAAGCGCTCCCACGAGGGCATCTTCTCGGCGATCCGCGAGACCGGGAAGTTCGACGACGACACCGCGTCGTCGCTCGAGTCGGCCTACGAGGCGTTCGTCGAGCAGTTCGAGACCAGCGAGGGCGAGCGCATCTCGGTCGGTCGCGAGGAGTTCGAGGCTCTTGACGACGAGGACGTCGAGCAGGAGCAGATCGTCAAGCAGAAGCGGAGCTGACCCACTATGGCAGCGTCGGTACGAGAGCTACGCGCGAAGATCAGGTCGACCCAGGCGACCAAGAAGATCACGCGCGCCATGGAGCTCATCGCCGCCTCGCGCATCATCAAGGCGCAGCAGCACGCGGCGGCGGCAGCCCCGTACGCGCGTGAGCTGACCCGGGCGGTGTCCGCGGTGGCCACGTTCTCCAACGTCGACCACCCGCTCACCACCGAGAAGGAGAACCCGACGCGCGCCGCGGTGCTCGTGATCACGAGCGACCGCGGGCTCGCGGGGTCGTACTCCTCCAGCGTCCTCAAGGAGGCGGAGCGACTCACCGAGAAGCTGCGCTCCGAGGGCAAGGAGGTCGACTTCTACCTCTCCGGACGCAAGGCGGTCACGTACTTCACGTTCCGTCAGCGCGAGTTCGTCCAGTCCTGGACGGGCTACTCCGACAAGCCCGAGTTCGCCAACGCCCGCGAGATCGGCGACGCGCTGACCTCGCTGTTCGCCGAGGACGAGACCTCCGAGGAGGCGATCGACCCCGCGCGCGCCGTGGACGAGCTGCACATCGTGTTCACGCGCTTCAAGTCGATGCTCACGCAGGAGCCGGACGTCATCCGCCTGCTCCCGCTCGAGGTCGTCGAGGGCACGGAGACGCCGGACGAGTCCGAGCTGCTCCCGCTGTACGAGTTCGAGCCGTCGGCGCACGAGGTGCTCGACGCGCTGCTGCCGAAGTACGTGAACAGCCGCATCTACTACTGCCAGCTGCAGGCAGCGGCCTCTGAGCTCGCTGCCCGCCAGAAGGCCATGAAGTCCGCGACCGACAACGCGCAGGACCTCATCGAGAAGTACACCCGCATCGCCAACCAGGCCCGCCAGGCCGGCATTACCCAGGAGATCAGCGAGATCGTGGGCGGCGCGAACGCGCTCGCCGACGCCACGGCTGGTCAGGAGTGAGAGAGCTATGACTGCCACTGCCGAAGAGAAGACCACCACCACCGGTCGCGTCGCGCGGGTCATCGGACCGGTGCTCGACATCGAGTTCCCCTCGGACGCGATGCCGGAGATCTACAACGCGCTCACGGTCGACACCCAGATCGAGGGTCGCGAGGAGACGCTGACCCTCGAGGTCGCGCAGCACATCGGTGACGGCCTCGTCCGCGCCATCTCGCTGCGTCCGACCGACGGCATCGTCCGCGGCAGCGTCGTCACCGACACCGGTGCGCCGATCTCGGTGCCCGTCGGCGACCAGACGCTGGGCAAGGTGTTCAACACCACCGGACAGGTCATGAACCTCGAGGAGGGTCAGACCTTCGACGTCAACGAGCGCTGGGGCATCCACCGCAAGGCGCCCGCGTTCGACCAGCTCGAGTCCAAGACGCAGATGTTCCAGACCGGCATCAAGGTCATCGACCTGCTGACGCCCTACGTGCTCGGCGGCAAGATCGGCCTGTTCGGCGGTGCCGGCGTCGGCAAGACGGTGCTCATCCAGGAGATGATCGCCCGTGTCGCCAAGGACCACGACGGTGTGTCGGTGTTCGCCGGTGTCGGCGAGCGCACCCGTGAGGGCAACGACCTCATCGCCGAGATGGAGGAGGCGGGCGTCCTCGACAAGGTGGCGCTGGTCTTCGGCCAGATGGACGAGCCGCCGGGAGCGCGTCTGCGCGTGGCGTTGTCCGCGCTGACGATGGCGGAGTACTTCCGCGACGTGCAGAAGCAGGACGTGCTGCTCTTCATCGACAACATCTTCCGGTTCACGCAGGCCGGCTCGGAGGTCTCGACGCTGCTCGGCCGCATGCCGTCCGCGGTGGGCTACCAGCCGACCCTCGCCGACGAGATGGGCGTGCTCCAGGAGCGGATCACCTCGACGCGTGGCCACTCGATCACCTCGCTGCAGGCGATCTACGTGCCCGCCGACGACTACACCGACCCGGCGCCGGCCACCACGTTCGCGCACCTGGACGCCACGACCGAGCTCTCCCGCGAGATCGCGTCGCTCGGCATCTACCCGGCCGTGGACCCGCTGACGTCGACGTCGCGCATCCTCGACCCGCGCTACATCGCCGACGACCACTACCAGACGGCGAACCGCGTCAAGGGCATCCTGCAGCGCAACAAGGAGCTCCAGGACATCATCGCGATCCTCGGTGTCGACGAGCTCAGCGAGGAGGACAAGACGATCGTCTCGCGCGCTCGTCGCATCCAGCGCTTCCTCAGCCAGAACACGTACGTGGCCAAGCAGTTCACCGGCATCGAGGGCTCGACGGTCCCGCTCGACGAGACCATCGACGCCTTCACGAAGATCTGCGACGGCGAGTACGACCACGTGGCCGAGCAGGCCTTCTTCATGTGCGGCGGTCTGGACGACGTCGACGCGAAGTGGGCCGAGATCCAGAAGAACTCCTGATGGCCGACACGTCGCTCCAGGTCGAGCTGGTCGCAGCCGACCGCGTCGTGTGGTCGGGCCAGGCCGACGAGGTCGTCGCGCGCACCGTCGAGGGTGACCTCGGCGTCCTCGTCGGGCACGCCCCGCTGCTGTCGGTCCTCGTGCCCGGCGTGGTGAAGATCAAGGCGGGCACGGAGACCGTGGTCGCTGTCGTCGAGGACGGCTTCCTGTCCGTCGCCGACGACCGCGTCTCCATCCTCAGCGAGGACACGTCGCTGGTCTCCGAGCTCGACCGCGAGCAGGTGCAGGCCGAGCTCGAGCAGGCGCGCTCGGCGGACGACACGGACGCGGTGCTGCGCGCCGAGGCCAAGCTGCGGGGCATCGAGCTCGCCTAGCACCGGACGACTGCCGGAGGAGGGAGGGGCCGGGTGCCCCTGTGGTTGTGGGCCGTGGACCTCGTCCTGGCCGCGATCGCCCTCAGCGTGCTCCTGCTGGCGGTGCTGGTGCTGCGGCGCCGGTACCTGGCGCGCCGGCTCGGTGCGTTCGACCTGAGCATCAACAAGCGCGACGCGGCGTCGGCCCAGGGCTGGACCCTGGGCCTCGCCGTGTACCGGGGCAGCACGCTGGAGTGGTACCGCACGTTCTCGCTGCGGATGCGCCCCGCCTACCGCTTCACGCGCGACGCGATGCTGGTCGACGGCCGGCGCGAGCCGGTCGGGGGAGAGGTGCACGCGATCCACGACGGCCACGTGGTCGTCGCGACCGACAACGGGACCGCCGTGCGTCAGCTGGCGCTGACGCCTGCGGCGCTGACCGGTCTGCTCGCGTGGCTCGAGGCGTCGCCCCCCGGTCGCAGCGTCAGCACGGTCGTCTGACGGCGCGGGACTGGACAGGCCTGGACGATCGGCCCGCCGCGTCGCCCAGGAGGTTGACGTCGCCCCAGGACTAGGCGACGATGACTCACACGAGCCATGCCCGGACGTCCCGGGTTCCCCCGATGGAACAGGTAGCCACCATGAACCGCACCCTCAAGCGCCTCGTCGTCGCGACCTTCGCCTCGGCGGTCGCCGTCCTCCCGCTCTCGATGCCCGCGCAGGCCGACACCGGTACCAAGCCGGCCGCCACCAAGGTCGTCAAGGGCGACAGCACCGGCGGCGCGACCACCCAGCGCGCGATCGACTGGGAGTGAGCCCAGCACCACGCTGACCTGACCGTCGCCCACGTCCCTTCCCCAGGGACGTGGGCGACGGTGCGTCCGGGCGGGTGCAGCGGCAGTTCGGCTCAGCGCTCTCCGCCGGGCACCCACAACACGTCGCCGACCTCGCGGTTGGCGTAGCGGCCGAGGATGAACAGCAGGTCGCTCAGCCGGTTGAGGTAGCGCGCGGTGAGCGGGTTCATCGTCGGACCGTGCACCTCGATGGCGGCCCACGCGGACCGTTCGGCCCGTCGGGTCACGGTGCGCGCCACGTGCAGCGCCGACGCCGAGCGGGTGCCGCCTGGGAGGATGAAGGAGCGCAGCTTCTCGAGGCGCTCGTTGTAGTCGTCGCACCAGTGCTCCAGCCGGTCGACGTAGTCCGGCTCGACACGCAGCGGCGGGTGCTCCGGGTTCTCCACGACCGGGGCGCCGAGGTCGGCGCCGACGTCGAACAGGTCGTTCTGGACGTGACGCACGATCCGCACGACGTCGTCCTCGAGCTCGTCGAACGACAGCGCGAGGCCCAGCTGGCTGTTGGCCTCGTCGACGTCGGCGTAGGCGACCAGTCGCAGGTCGTTCTTCGACGTACGGCTGAAGTCGACGAGGTTCGTCGTGCCGTCGTCTCCGGTGCGGGTGTAGATGCGCGTCAGGTTGACCATGGCCTCACCCTAGGCCGTGGCGCCGGGCCCGGCTGGACGCGAGAGCGACGTCAGAGGCGTGTGAGGTGGGTCGCGTGGCTCACAGAGTCTGCCACGTCACGTTACGGCGCGGTAACCTGACGGTCATGCCTGACAAGTCTGCGCCCGACCGCCCCTGGGTGATGCGCACGTACGCCGGTCACAGCTCCGCGGCGGAGTCCAACGCTCTGTACCGCAAGAACCTCGCGAAGGGCCAGACCGGGCTCTCCGTCGCGTTCGACCTGCCGACCCAGACCGGGTACGACCCCGACCACGTGCTCTCGCGCGGCGAGGTCGGCAAGGTGGGCGTGCCGATCCCGCACCTCGGGACCATGCGCCGGCTGTTCCAGGACATCCCGCTCGGCGAGATGAACACGTCGATGACGATCAACGCCACGGCCATGTGGCTGCTGGCGATGTACCAGGTGGCCGCCGAGGAGCAGGGCGTCGAGCCCGCGCAGCTCGCGGGCACCACGCAGAACGACATCATCAAGGAGTACCTGTCGCGCGGCACGTACGTCTTCGGCCCGGCGCCCTCGCTGCGGCTGACGACCGACATGATCGCCTACACGGTCAACACGATCCCCAAGTGGAACCCGCTCAACATCTGCAGCTACCACCTGCAGGAGGCGGGCGCCACGCCGACGCAGGAGATCGCCTACGCGCTCAGCACGGCCATCGCCGTCCTCGACGCCGTGAAGGACTCCGGGCAGGTCGACGACGCCGACTTTGAGAAGACGGTCGGGCGGATCTCCTTCTTCGTCAACGCCGGGGTGCGCTTCATCGAGGAGACCTGCAAGATGCGGGCCTTCGGCCAGCTGTGGGACGAGATCACCCGGGACCGCTACGGCGTCACCGACCCGAAGATGCGGCGCTTCCGCTACGGCGTGCAGGTCAACTCCCTCGGCCTGACCGAGGCGCAGCCCGAGAACAACGTCCAGCGCATCGTGCTGGAGATGCTCGGCGTCACGCTCAGCAAGAACGCCCGCGCGCGTGCGGTGCAGCTGCCCGCCTGGAACGAGGCGCTCGGACTCCCGCGTCCGTGGGACCAGCAGTGGTCGCTGCGACTGCAGCAGGTGCTCGCCTACGAGTCCGACCTGCTGGAGTACGACGACATCTTCGAGGGCTCGCACGTGATCGAGGCCAAGGTCGCGGAGATCATCGAGGGCGCGAAGGCCGAGATCGACCGCGTGCAGGCCATGGGCGGTGCGGTCGCGGCGGTCGAGTCGGGCTACATGAAGTCCGAGCTCGTCGCCTCCCACGCTGCCCGGAGGGCCCAGATCGAGGCCGGCGAGCTCAAGGTCGTCGGCGTCAACAGCTACACCGAGACCGAGCCGTCGCCGCTGACGTCCGACCTCGACGCGGCCATCATGGTCGCCGACCCGCAGGCCGAGGCGAACGCGATCGCCGACGTCCAGGCGTGGCGCGACCAGCGCGACCAGGCCGAGGTCGACCAGGCCCTCGAGCGGCTGCAGTCCGAGGCCAAGACCGACACCAACCTCATGGAGGCCACGCTGGCGGCCGTACGCGCCGGCGCGACCGTGGGTGAGTGGGCGGGTGCGCTGCGCGAGGTCTTCGGCGAGTACCGGGCGCCCACGGGCGTGTCCGGTGCGGTCGGCGTGGCCGAGGCCGGCGCCGAGCTCACGGCCGTGCGCGAGCGCGTGGCGCGGACGGGGGAGGAGCTGGGCACCCGCCTGCGCTTCCTCGTCGGCAAGCCGGGACTCGACGGTCACTCCAACGGCGCGGAGCAGATCGCCGTCCGTGCCCGCGACGTCGGCTTCGAGGTCGTCTACCAGGGCATCCGGCTCACGCCCGAGCAGATCGTGTCGGCCGCAGTCGCTGAGGACGTGCACGTGGTCGGCCTGTCGATCCTGTCGGGCTCGCACATGGAGCTCGTGCCCGACGTCCAGCGTCGTCTCCTCGACGCCGGCATGGACGACGTGCCCCTCATCGTGGG
This sequence comes from Aeromicrobium sp. REDSEA-S38_B2, assembly GCF_001628525.1. Lineage (NCBI taxonomy): Bacteria > Bacillati > Actinomycetota > Actinomycetes > Propionibacteriales > Nocardioidaceae > Aeromicrobium > Aeromicrobium sp. REDSEA-S38_B2. The sequence continues at coordinate 32,155 of NZ_LUNH01000040.1, forward strand.
CGGGATCATCCCGGACTCCGACGGCCGCCGTCTGGAGGCCGACGGCATCGCCGCGGTCTTCACGCCGAAGGACTTCGGCATGACCGACATCATGAGCCGCATCGTCGACGAGGTCCGCAAGGCCCACGGGCTCGAGGTCTGAGACCGGGACGTGACGAGGCCCCGCACCGTGCGCGGTGCGGGGCCTCGTGCCGTCGTCAGTTGAGGACGCGGAAGTCCTCGGGCAGCCTGCCGCCGGCCTCGACGTCGCGGGCGAGGTCCTGCAGGGCCATGAGGGCGACCGACTGGGTGAACGGTCCGTAGGAGACCCGGGCCACGCCGAGCTCCTGCTGCCGGGCGAGCGGCACCGAGCCCGGGTAGCCGATGGTGGTGAGGCGCTGCGGTCCCCACGCGTCGACCAGGGTGCTGATGTCGTCCTCGGAGAGCGGACCAGGCACGAAGACGACGGGGGCGCCCGCCTCGATGAAGGCCTTCCCGCGCTGGACGGCGTCGGCGATGACCTCGTCGTGCGGACGGTCGCCGGCCTGCGCGACGACGTCGGTGCGGGCATTGAGCACGAACGGGACGCCCTCGGCCTCGCCGGCCCGCACGACGGCCTCGACCGCGGCGACGGCCTCGGCGAGCGGCTTCTGCTGGTCCTCGAGGTTGGCGCCGACCGCCCCGACGCCGATCGCCTTCCGAGCGGTCTCGCCAGGGTCGCCGTAGCCCGCCTCGAGGTCGGCGCTGACGGGGAGGTGGGTGTTCGCGACGATCAGCCCGATCGCGGCGATCATCTCGTCGACGGGGATGTTCTCCCCGTCCTCGTAGCCGTGGGAGGCCGCGATGGAGTGGCTCGCGGTGGCGAGGGCACGGGTGCCCTCGACCTCGGTCACGACGCGGGCGGTGATGGCGTCCCACACGTTGACGACGGTGAGCAGCTCCGGAGCGGTGTGCAGGTCGAGCAGGGTCTGGGCACGGGTCGAGAGGTCCATGGCCCTGACGCTAGGACAGGGGAGCGGGCCCCACCAGCCGAGTCCCGGGAGCTGGACGTCAGGCGGCGCGCAGGCTGGAGCCGGACGACTTCTTGCCCTTCTTCTGGGCCTTCTTCTCGGCCTTCTTCAGGGCTTTCTTCTTCGCCTTCTTCTTGGCCTTCTTCTTCGCTGCCTTCTTGGAGGACTTCTTGTCCTTCTTCTCCAGCGGCAGGACGGTTCCGTCGTCGTCGATGCGCACGAGGCGGCGACGCTTGACGCCGTACCCGTCGGGGAGGGTGCCTTCCTTCAGCATGCGCAGGGGGCAGCGCTTGCACCGCGTCTTGCTGACGCAGCACTTCTTCTTCGGGAGCTTCGACACGAGCGAAACCTAGCACCGCGGCCCCCACGGCGCCGGGTTCCTCACGTGAGGACCCCGGCGCCTGGATCAGCGCTGGAAGTGGTGCAGGTCGGCGAACCCGAGCCAGCGGAAGCCGTGGCGGCGCAGCACGGCGACGACCGGGTCGTTCGCGCCGCGGTAGGTGATGGCGGCGGGCGTGGTGCGCCGCTGCCACGTGCTGTTGGGCGTCCACCCGTAGCCCGACGCGAACGGGTTCTCCCACGGGTTGATGTCGATCGAGTTCCCGTACGCGTGGGGGCTGCGGGTGCCGGGTCGACCGACCACCTGCCGGCAGTTGAAGCCGGAGGTGTTGTCGGCGCGCATGGAGGCGTAGTCGTCGGCGCCGCGCAGGGCACTGCTCCACCCGAACCGGTCGACGCGGTACATCGACCGGATGGGTGCCCGCATGCGGAACAGATCGGTGAACACGGCAGCGGTGGCACGGGCGTGCTGGGCGTGGACGACGATCTCGCCGCGGCGGACGTAGCCGTCGAAGGCCCAGTAGCTGACGCGGACGACGCGCAGCTGGTCGCGGCCCACGGGGCAGCCCGCGTGCCAGCTGCGCCCCCGCATCGAGCGCCACATCGCCGTCGGGATGCGCGAGACCGTGGCGTCAGCACTCACGCGTGGTGCACGCGGCTGGGCGGCCAGGCGGATGCGAGGTCCGGGCGTGCCCTTCGGCAGCCGGATGACGGATCCGGGAGGCCGGTTGTCGACGTAGACCGAGCTGGAGCGGGTGGGCAGCACGGTGCTGGTGCCGAAGGAGCGCACCCGCCAGCGACCGTCGTAGCGGGGCTTGACGAAGGTCGATCCTTTGCCGTTGCGCAGGGTCACGGTGCCGGACCGGACCCACGTGCGGGTGCCGGAGCGGCGGAACTCCACGGCCAGGCGAGCGCTCACGGCACGCCCGTCGACGGTGCGCCACGAGGCGGCCACCTTCGCCTTCCTGTAGTCGGTGACCGCCTTCGGCATCGCGATCCGCGCGGTGCTGGGTGCCGCGGCTCCGACGACGTCGGCCGGCGCGGACGCAGCCACGACCGCACCGGCGTCGACGAGCTCCACGCGCACCGTGGTGCGTCCCGCCGCAGCAGGCACCCTCGCGGTGAACCTGCCGTCGCTCCCGGTGACCACGCTGGTCCCTGCGAGTGCGGTCCACCGGTCGCCCGAGCGTCGAGCGACGCGGAGGGCGCTGGTCGGGCTCGCACCGTCGACCCGACCGGCCAGCGCCGCGGTGGTGCGGGCCCAGACCCGCACCGTGGTCACGTCGAGCGTGACGGTGGGGCTCGGCGTCGTGGGTGGTGGATCGGTCGGCTCCGGCTCGACGGGGTCGGGCTCGGTGGTCGGCTCCGGTGTCGGGTCGGGGGACGGCTCGCTGGTCGTCGTGACTGTCGGGTCGGGGGACGGCTCGGCCGCCGTGCTGGCCCGCGCCGCCGCGGTGGGCGTGACGAGGACGGTCGTGAGGAGGATCACCAGGAACCGGCGCATGCCTCACCGTAGGACCGCTCCCGCCAGAACGCGCGTCGAGGAGCGGGGCGGCCGTCGGTCGCCTCGTCCACTGAGGCAATACCCTCCAGGGATGGTCGTGCCAACAGGAGACGAGAGTGCTGTCTGGGCGCGCGCCTTCCCTGCCCGTCTGGCCGACGATGTCGCGGTCGTCGTCGCTGCGCTCTCGGCCGCCTCGCACGGAACCTCGGCTCACACGATCGATTCGCCACGGCGTCCTCGTGGGATCGTGGTGGACGGAGAGGTCGTGGAGATCCCTGCTCGGCAGTATCACGGGGGCATGGACGCTCCAGACCGCGCCCGGCTCACGTCCACGCAGCTCGGTGTCGCAGCATGCATACACTCACGCCACCACGACGGCCGCGAGCGTCAGGCGTGGCTCCCGTCGCTGCTCACCTTCGACGAGCCGTGCGCCTCGCCCTTCATCGTCCAGCTCCTCGGCGAGTACGTCGTCGAGATCGTCACCGAGATCGAGTCGACGCTCAGGTCGGGAAGTACTGCAGCGTCGACGATCGAGAGGCTGGTGGCGTTCATGGAGGAGAACGCTCCGTTCGTGGCGCGCACGCGTGACCGCGCTCGAAGCTACTGGTGGAAGTACCACACGTACGCCTACGCGACGTTCGCTGACTACCCGGCGGCGAGGGCGCTCGACCTTCTCGCGGGCCGCGTGCTTGGCGTCTCGTCCGAGAAGAGGCGCACCTAGGGTTCGTCATGCCACGCGGTGCGTCGTAGTCGACCACGACGCACTGGATACCGCTGTCTCTGCGAGCCGGGCGGGACTGCCGGTTGACCTCCTGGGCGGCGAAGACGTCGTGCACAGAGCCGCTCTGGGTCGCGGTCCGCGTGGTCCGGGTAGCGTCAGCTTCTCGACGCCTCAGATGCAGTCGTCGACCGTCGCGTCGAGCATCATGCCTTCCATGCGTCGACCCACACCTGCTCGGGTGAGTCGAGGTCGTCGGACTTCAGCGCGACTCGGATGCCGGTCGACGTGGGGAACCCCTCCGCGACCGTGTTCTCGTCCGCATCCCCGATCCACAGTCGCCCCGTCGGGGTGGCGAGCCAGCCCTCGAAGACGATCGTGCATCCGTCGTCGACGTCAGGCGGGTCGGACCACAGCCGAACGGTGACGGTCGCTTCGGCCCACTCGAAGTCCCCTTCGAACGACTCGATGTCCTGCGCGTGGCGAACGGGCACGATGATCCCCTTCTCGTTCGCCGACACCCCACCGCTGGGATCGACGTCCGGTATATCTCCTCCGAGGTCGGGGTCGGACACGATCGCGATGCCCCAGTGCCATGGGCGAGTGACGTCGACCGTGGCAAGGGGTTGCATGGCATGGAGCCTAGAAGAGGCGCAGCGAGGGATCGTCGATGCCGCGCAGTGCGTCGTAGTCGACGACGACGCACTGGATGCCGCGGTCCTCGGCGAGGGTGCGGGCCTGCGGCTTGATCTCCTGCGCGGCGAAGATGCCCCGGACGGGCCGCAGCTGCGGGTCGCGGTTCATGAGCTCCAGGTAGCGCGTCAGCTGCTCGACGCCGTCGATCTCGCCGCGCCGCTTGATCTCCACGGCGACCGAGGCGCCCGCGTCGTCGCGGCACAGCAGGTCGACCGGACCGATCGCCGTCATGTACTCACGGCGCACGAGCGTCATGCCGACGCCGAGCGTGGTGGTGTGCTCGGCGAGCAGCTCCTGCAGGTGCTTCTCGACACCGTCCTTGCGCAGCCCCGGATCCACGCCGAGGTCGTGCTGGGAGTCGTGCAGCACCTCATCGACGAGGATGCGCAGCGTGTCGTCGGTCTTGCCTGCCTGCACGGTCCACTCGACCCGGCCGTCCTCGGCCGTGCCCTCCTTGAGGGTGCACGGCGGGCTCATCCAGTTCAGCGGCTTGTACGACCCGCCGTCGGAGTGCACGAGCACCGAGCCGTCCGCCTTCACCATGATCACCCGGGTGGCCATGGGCAGGTGGGCCGTGAGCCGCCCGGCGTAGTCGACCTGGCAGCGCGCGACGAGGAGACGCACTACTGCTGCCGGACCAGCGTGCCGAGACGGAACACGAGAGTCCCGTCCTTCACGGTGCCGCGATCGGTGTTGCCGTCGGCGCCCATCAGCTGCACGACGCCGTCGGAGACCTCGTAGTCGCCCGTGCGGAACTTCGGCACGCCCTGGAAGTCCTCGGTGAACGTGCCGTCCGCGGAGAAGGTGACGGTCCAGTCCTTCGCGTCGTCGCGCCAGGTGCCCGCCAGGTCGGCCGCGGTGGCCGGGTTCTCGGTCGGCGCGGCCGACGAAGGCGACGCCGAGGGTGCGGATGAGGATGCGCTGGGGGAGGGCGAGGAGCCCTCCGGCGTGCCCGGGCCGTCGTCCGTCCCGCAGGCCGCGACGGTCACGAGGACGAGGGCGGCGACCCCCGTGGCGCGGCTCATACGTCGATTCATAGGACAGTCCTCCCGTAGATCCTGATCGGACGCTAGTGTGTCACGACCCCGTAGTTACCTAGGAGTAGGCATGCAGGAGATCGTGGACCGTCTGACGGCCGACGACCGTGGCGCGCAGATCGCCCGGACACTGGTGTACCCGTACCTCAACCACGCCGCCTCGATGTACGAGAGCGGCTACGCGACGAAGGACGACATCGACGCCTCGATGCGGTTCGGGTGCGGCTACCCGGTCGGACCCCTGGCGCTCGTCGACGCGCTCGGTGCCGCGACCGTCGTGGAGGGTCTGCGCGAGCAGCATGCCTCCACCGGCGACCCGCTGCACGATCCCGCGCCGGTCCTCGTCAAGCTCGCCGAGGCCGGTTCGACCTTCGAGTCCGCCGCCGCGGACGGCGGAGCCACCCCGGCCCCGCAGAAGCACCACCCCGTCGGCAAGGTCGGCGTCGTCGGCACCGGCACCATGGCCTCCGGCATCGTCGAGGTCTTCGCCAAGGCCGGTCACGAGGTCGTCTTCGTCGGCCGCACCGACGACAAGGTCGCGGCGGTCCAGGCCCGCATCGAGAAGAACCTCGACCGCGCCATCGCCAAGGGTCGTCTCACCGAGGACGAGAAGTCCGACGTGATCGGTCGCCTCACCGCCGCGACCGACCGCCACGCGCTCGACGACGTCGACATCGTCGTCGAGGCGATCGCCGAGGACATCGACGTCAAGCTCGAGCTCTTCCGCGACCTCGACCGGATCACGAAGCCAGGTGCCATCCTCGCCACGACGACGTCGTCGCTGTCGATCGGGACGTGCGCCGAGGCCACGTCGCGCCCGCAGGACGTCGTCGGCATGCACTTCTTCAACCCGGCGCCCGTCATGAAGCTGGTCGAGGTCGTCTCGGCCGACAGCACGTCGCCCGAGGTCGCCGAGACGGTGAAGGCCCTGTGCCTCGACGTCGCCAAGCACCCGGTGTCCTGCGGCGACCGCGCGGGCTTCATCGTCAACGCCCTGCTGTTCCCGTACCTGAACGACGCCGTGAAGCTGCACGAGGCCGGCGGCGGCAGCCTCGAGGAGATCGACACGGCGCTCAAGGAGACCAAGCTGCCGATGGGTCCGTTCGAGCTCCTCGACGTCGTCGGCAACGACGTCTCGCTGGCCATCGAGCAGACGCTGGTGAGCACCTTCGGCCACGACGGGTGGACGCCCGCGCCCACCCTCGAGCGTCTCGTCGCCGAGGGCAAGCTCGGTCGCAAGACCGGCGAGGGCTTCCACACCTACTGAGCACCATCGCGTGAGCAGGGGCGTCCGGGTCTCCCGGGCGCCCCTGACCGCGTTCGGGCAGGTCCACTGAACGGACCGTCGGGTAACTCCGCTCGACACCAGTCGTTGATGCTCTCGCGACGGTCATCGGATCGACGCGGACGAACGACGGGAGCACCCGTGACGACGATCGACCTGGCGAGGCGCGGCAGCCACCTCGTGCGCAGCTCGGTGCTGTCGTTCGTCGTCTCCTTCGTGCCCGCCGTGGTCGTCGCGGAGGAGGTGGTGGGCCCGCCCTCGGAGCCCGACCACCAGCAGGTCGTGCTCTGCGACCACGGTCCCTGCGACGCCGACCGACCGTCGTCGGCGGCTGCGGCCATGGTCGACCAGCTCGTGGGGCAGGGCCTGCGGTGCACCGTGCGACCCCGACTCACGGACACCGTGGTCGTGGAGTGGTTGAGCGGAGAGGCGGCCGTGCTGCCGTTCGACGACGCGCTCGACGTCGCAGCGCACCGGCGGGGCTGGTTGCGCTCGTACTGCGTGCCCGACGCCGCCCGGTAGTCTCGCGCGGGTGTCCCGTCGACGTCCGCCCCGCCGTCCCCGCGGGCCTGCGTCAGCCTCGGCGCCACCGCCGGTGGAGAGCAAGCGCGACGGTGACTGGCACGTCCGTCGTGTGACTGGTTCGAGCGCGCGCAGCACCTACACGTGTCCCGCCTGCCACCGACCTATCCCGCCCGCGACGCCCCACGTGGTGGTGTGGCCCGTGCAGAAGGCGCTGCTCAGCGCGGACGCCGTCGACGAGCGTCGGCACTGGCACACCGCGTGCTGGACGCGCCAGCCCTAGGGCCTCAGGGTCCCAGGGGAGGACGATGCGGCGGGGCTCGCCGGCAGCTCAGCCGGCTGCCGGGGTGCGGGGCTCCTCGCCGGTCTCGTCCGCCGTCGCGTCGTCCGCAGCGGCGTCCGACGCCGCAGCAGGTGCCGGCGCGGCGGCGACGGCGTCGCCGGCGAACGAGGCGACGATGTCGCGCAGCTGACCCATCTGGGCGAGGATGCCCTCGCGGCGACGCTGCAGCTCGTCCACCTCGGCGCGCAGGGCGCGCGTCTCGCGCTCGACGTCGGTCGTGGCGGCCGCTCGCTGGTGCTCGGCGTCCGCGCGCGCGTTGGCGACCAGCGACGCGGCCTCCTTGCGGGCGTTCTCGATGATGCCGGCCGCCTCGGCAGCAGCCGACTCCTTCGCCGCGTTCGCCTTGGCCATGAGCCCGCGTGCCCGCTCGTCGGCCGCAGCGGCACGGGTCTCGGCGTCGGTGACGAGCTTCGCGGTCTGCTCGGTGGCGGCGGCGTGGTTCTCGGAGGCCTCGCGCGCGAGCCGCTCCTTCTCCACGGCCAGGACGCGGCGAGCCTCGGTGACCTCGCGGTCGGCTGCGGCGCGGGCCTGCTCGACCTCGCGCGTCGCGCCGAGACGCATGTTCTGGGCGTCCTGCTCGGCGGCGAGACGGATCTGTGCGGCCTCACGGTCGGCCTGGGCGCGCACGTCGTCGGCGTGCGCCGCAGCCTCGGCGCGTCCGGCCTCGGCCTCGGTGAGGACCTCGCGACGCTTCTCCTCGATCTCCACGACGGCCCGGCCGCGGGTCTCCTCGGCCTCCTTCGCGGCGACCGTCCGGACGAGGGTGGCCTCCTCCTCGGCGATCTTCAGCGTCTCCTCGGCCTCGCGGCGGGCGCGGCTGCGGATCTCCTCGGCCTCCTGCTCGGCGAGCTGCAGCAGCTGGGCGGCGTGACCGCCCAGGCCTGCGTAGGAGGGCCGCTCGATCGACTCGACCCGCTCGCGCAGCTGCTCGACGATGTCGTGCAGCTCGTCGTTCTCCTCCTGCAGCGCCTGGACCGCGGCTGCGGCCTTCTGCAGCTCGGCGGTCTGGGTGCGGACCCAGGCGTCGACCGCGTCGCTGTCGTAGCCGCCGCGACGGGCGAGGGGGAACGCAGCCTCGGCGGACTTGCGCGCCGCGTCGAAGATGGACAAACCGGACTGCTCTTCGGCCATGCCGCTGTGCTCCCTGTCGGTTCGGGGGGGGGTGTGCTGGAGGTCGTGCTGGGACGCCGGTGGGCGCGGCGTGCGCTGCTGCGCCGGCCGCGGTGTGCGACGTCGTCCACCATACCCAGGCGGGGCGACGACGCAGTGACGACGCGGGCGCGTGCCGGACGTCCGTGCTGTGACGTCGACGCCCCACGCGACGAGGGCCCGGACGCGGTGCGTCCGGGCCCTCGACGGGGTACGTGCGTGCGCGGGTCAGATACCGCGGAAGCGGTTGATCGCGTCGAGGTGCCGCGCGCGGAACTCCTCGTTGCGCACGCCCAGGCCCTCCTCGGGTGCCAGCGCGAGCACGCCGACCTTGCCCTGGTGGAGGTTGTGGTGCACGTCGAGGGACGCCTGGCCCACGTCCTCGAGCTTGTACGTCTTCGACACGGTCGGGTGGATCTTGCCCTGCGCGATGAGTCGGTTGGCCTCGAAGGCCTCGCGGTAGTTCGCGAAGTGGCTGGAGACGATCCGCTTGAGGTTCATCCAGAGGTAGCGGTTGTCGTACTCGTGCATGAAGCCCGTGGTCGACGCGCAGGTCGTGATCGTGCCGCCCTTGCGGGTGACGTAGACCGACGCGCCGAAGGTCTCGCGACCGGGGTGCTCGAAGACGATGTCGATGTCCTCGCCGCCGGTCAGCTCACGGATCTTCTTGCCCAGGCGCTGCCACTCCTTGGGGTTCTGCCGGGTGCCGTCCTCGTTCCAGAACTTCCAGTTCTCCTCGGAACGGTTGATGACGTGCTCGGCGCCCATGCTGCGCACGATCTTGGCCTTCTCCTCGTTGGAGACGACGCAGATCGGGTTGGCGCCACCGTTGAGCGCGTACTGCGTGGCGAAGCCGCCGAGCCCTCCGGACGCGCCCCAGATCAGGACGTTGTCGCCCTGCTTCATGTTGCCGCCGTTCTTGGACACGAGCTGGCGGTAGGCCGTCGCGTTGACGAGGCCGGGGGACGCGGCCTCCTCCCACGTGAGGTGGTCCGGCTTCGGCAGGAGCTGGTTGGACTTCACGAGCGCGATGTGGGCGAGGCCGCCGAAGTTCGTCTCGAAGCCCCAGATGCGCTGCTGCGGGTCCATCATCGTGTCGTCGTGGCCCGCCGGGTCCTCGAGCTCGACCGACAGACAGTGCGCCACGACCTCGGCGCCCGGCTTCCACTGCGTGACGCCGGGACCCGTGCGCAGCACGACGCCGGCGAGGTCGGAGCCGACCACGTGGTAGGGCAGGTCGTGGCGCTTGGTGAGCGGCGACAGCTTGCCGTAGCGCTCGAGGAAGCCGAAGGTCGAGACGGGCTCGAAGATCGACGTCCAGACGGTGTTGTAGTTGATGGCGCTGGCCATGACGGCGACGAGCGCCTCGCCCGGGCCCAGCTCGGGCAGGGCCACGTCCTCGACGTGGATCGACTTGCGCGGGTCCTTGTCGCGGCTGGCGACGCCCTCGAACATGTCCACCTCGTCCTTGTGGACGGTGGCGGCGGTGTAGTGGTCGGGGATCTCCAGGTTGGCGAAGTCCTCGCCCGCCGTGTCTCCGGCGAGGATCGCATCGAGGATGTGCTGCACGGGGCCTCCAGTGGTGGGTGTTCCGGCGCTCGGTCCGGCACGGGTTTCGGCGATGTTACCGAGACGTAGCCTTCTGCGTCCCGTCTCGCGCATGTGGATCAGGTCACGCCGGGCGGGGGCCCGGCGCGAGGGCGGCACGGAGCGCCGCGACGACGTCAGTGGCCGGTGGCCGCGGGCTGGACCAGCTCGACGAGCACGCCGCCGGCGTCCTTCGGGTGCACGAAGTTGACCCGGCTGTCGGAGGTGCCGCGCTTGGGCTGGTCGTACAGGAGGCGGACGCCCCGGTCGCGCAGGATCGCCGACACCGCGTCGATGTCGGTCACCCGGTAGGCGAGCTGCTGGACGCCCTGGCCGTTGCGCTCGAGGAACTTCGCGATGGTCGAGCTGTCGTCCAATGGCGCGAGCAGCTGGATGCACGAGCCCGAGTCGCCGACCGCCAGCATCGCCTCGCGCACGCCCTGCTCCTCGTTCACCTCCTCGTGGATCGACTTCAGGCCGAAGACCGAGGAGTAGAAGGCGAGCGCCTCGTCGAGGTCGGGGACGGCGATGCCGACGTGGTCGATCGCGACGAGCAGGTGGTCGGGGACGACGGAGGAGGAGGTCATGGGAGGCAGCGTAGAGGAGCGTGCAGCCGGGCGCGGGCCGGTCGTCCGAGATCGAACGTAGTGTCGATAGTCCACGGAGGGCGGAGGTCGGATGCACGTCGAGATGCGCATGCTGCGGGCGCTGGTGATGGTCGAGGCGCAGGGTTCCATCGGGGGTGCGGCGCAGGCGCTGGCGTTCTCACCGGCTGCCGTCAGTGCCCATCTGCACGCCCTGGAGAAGGTGTGCGGGACGCGTCTGGTCGAGCGCACGGGCTCGGGGACGCGGCTCACGTCCGCGGGACGGCGAGCCGTGCCGATTGCTCGGCTCATCCTGGTCGCCGCGCAGGAGCTCCAGCGGCTGGAGGCGTCGGCGCGGTCCGGGCCGGCCGTGCCGGGGTCGCAGGGCCGACGTCCGGCCGGCGACGGCCGCAGGAGGTCACGTCACGACGCCGCGGGCAGCGGTCGCTCGGCGGCCATTACCAGGAAGCGAGGGACTTCTCAAGAGGAGTCCTAGAGATCGTGAATCTCGTTGTCCTGCGAGGGTCCGCTGCTCTTGGCTCGATGTGCTCCGTACCGGCGCGCACGGACGAGGCCGGGACGGCCGCCGCGGAGCCAGGGGAGGGGGAGTCGCCGTGCATCTCGACCTGCGGATGCTGCGCGCCCTCGTGGCGGTCGACCAGATCGGCTCCTTCACCGACGCCGCCCGGGTCCTGAGGTTCTCCACACCGGCCGTGAGCGCGCAGGTGCAGGCGCTCGAGAAGGGCTGCGGCACGCGCCTGGTCCACCGCCGGGGATCGCGGGTCGTGCTCACCGAGGCCGGGCGACGGGCCGTGCCTCTCGCCCGCCTCATGCTGGCCGCGGCGCGCGAGCTCGAGCACATCGGCGACGCGTCCTCCGACCGTGGGCTCGGCACGAGGACGTTC
>NZ_LUNH01000041.1:0-38914 GCF_001628525.1 Aeromicrobium sp. REDSEA-S38_B2
GAACGCGAGGGCGGACAGGACGAGCGCGACGAGCGTCGCGACGCTCACGAGGGACCGGGGCGCGGTCGCGGCCGTACGGCGCGATCGTCCCCCTCCCCCGCGGGCAGGCGTGATGGCATGACGAAGCATGAGTTCTCCCAAGAAAGTGGCTGCGGGGCCGGTGAGGACCGCGGTGCACCGCCGCGTCGCGGCGGAGCTCCTGGCACCGTGGTCGACCCGCAACGTAACAGCGGTTTCGTCGCCGTGTCCTCGGAACTGGGAGAAACGTCCGCACGACTTCCGCAGCACACGACACTCCGAGATCCGTGCCTCGGGCGGCGGACGACGATCGCCTCTAGACGTCGCGCCGCGTCGACTCCCTCACCACGGCATGGGGAGGCGAGCGAGAGCAGCGAGGGTCAGGACGAGATTCGCCAGTATCGCGGAGACCGGTGGCGAATCGCCGGAGCAGGATCGGCGGAGCTGCACCAACGATCGACGGCACGGTGAGCGACGCTCATCTGTACCGCCGATAGATCTCCCCGGCGGGCCAGTCCTCGTCGTACACCTCGAGGACCTGCCGTGCGAGATCTCTGTGCCGGAAGTCCTCCGCTCCGCTCCGGACCTCCCGCAGCAAGGTCTCGAGCTCCGGCCACCGGGCGTCTCGAAGCACGTACTCCAAGATCTCGACCGCCCCGAGTGGCCACTCCTGGGCCAGATCACCGAGTCGTGAGACTGCGAACTGACGGTCGACCGACTCCGTGACAGCACTTCTTCGCAAGTGCTCCAGCGTGCTCTCCAGATGCTCCACACCGGGGTGGAGCTGCGCCGAAGCCTGCACGTCCTCGATCCACTGACCAAAGGCCGCCTTAGGCGAGACATGACTCATCGAGTGCCCTCTCGGATCCCGGCGATCCCGGGGACCCTCAACCGTCCAGACGAGCTGGTAACGCCGCGTAGCCGCGCAGGATCCTCGTCGAGCGTCGCTCCGCGCCGGGCTGGAGGGTCAAGTTCGGGTAGCGGGAGAGGAGGGTGCGCAGCCCGACCTCGCCCTCCATACGCGCGAGGGCGGCGCCCAGGCAGTAGTGGCGGCCGGAGGAGAACGACACGTGCTGGTCGGCGTTCTCGCGGCTGACGTCGAAGCGCTGCGGGTCGGCGAACACGTCGGGGTCGCGGTTGGCGCCCGCGAGCAGCGTCGTGACGACGGAGCCGCGCGGCACCTCGCGCCCGCCGAGCACCGTGTCGTTGACGATGCTGCGGCCGGTGAGGAGAACGGGCGGGTCGTAGCGCAGCACCTCGTCGACCGCACGCGACCACAGGTCCGGCTTCTCCTGGAGGAGCTCGAGCTGCTCGGGGTGCTCGTGGAGCAGGGCGATGCCGTTGCCGAGCAGGTTCACGGTGGTCTCGAACCCGGCGGCGAGCACGAGGCCGGCGGTCGCCTTGAGCTCGAGGTCGGTCAGCTCGACACCGTCGTCGTCCTGCGCGAGCACGAGCTGGCTGAGCAGGTCGTCGCCCGGGTCGCGGCGGACGGCGGCGATGTGGTCGTCGAGCCAGCGCTCGAATGCGCGTAGCGAGCGCTCCACCGCACGGAAGCGTCCCAGCGGGAGCCCGAGGTCGAGGCTGGGCGCGGCCCCTTCGCCGAACTCGAGCACCTTGTCGCGCTGGTCGTGCGGGACCCCGAGGATCTCCGCGATGACCGTGACCGGCAGGAGCGCGCAGTAGCGCTCGACGAGGTCGACGGTCTCGTCGTCGCTGCTGGCGAGGTCGTCGAGCAGCTGGTCGGCGATGTCCTGGGTCCGGTCCTGCAGTCCACGCACCGCCTTCACGGAGAAGACGCGCGTCACGAGCTTGCGGTACCGGGTGTGCTCGGGCGGCTCGACGGACAGCAGCGACGGCGGCGTCAGCGGTCCGATGGGGGTGCTGCTGTCGGCCCACCGACGCACGGGGCCGAGCAGCCCGCCCGTGCCGAAGTCGACGCCGGCGTGCACGTCGGGGCTGCCGAGCACCTCCTTGACGACCGGGTGCGTGGCCGTGACGTACGCGAAGGCGCTCTTGTGCAGCGCCCCGCTCGCGCGCACCTCCTCGAAGAGGTCGAGCGGCAGGCCTCCCCCTGCCTGGCTGTCGCTGCCGGTCGAGGTCGCCATGATCAGGCGAGCCTGCAGGTCGCCGCGACGCGCCCCGGCCTGGATCCCGACGCGCGGCAGCGCATGGTTGAGTCCCCAGCGCGTCAGCGACGCCGCCTCGTCGATGATCTTCACGATGACCTCCCGTGCTCTGTCCAGCCAGTATCAGTCACGACCAGTGCTCGTGCGGGTCGTCTCGCGTCCTGACGGTGGCCTCGACCCACCGGACGCGAACCCTCTCGAGCTCACCACGGCATCTCCCGACCGACGCTGATGGTGCGCTCGCGCGGCAGCCGCAGGACGTCGACCGGGTCCGGGCTCAGCCGCACGAGCGTGAGGAAGATCCTCTGACGCCAGCGCGGCATGCCCGACCGCGGGCTGAACTTCACGACCGGCACGGAGGTGAAGTAGATCGCGCGGTCGAGGTCGACGTGGTCGAGTTCGCCCTCCGCGAGCGGGATGGCCTGCTCCAGCACCGCGAGGAGGTCGGGCCTCTCGCGGTAGCCGAACGTCGCGTGCACGTGCACGATGCCGTCGGTCGGGTCGTCCAGGACGTCGACGACGACGCGCTCGTCGTGCCGGACCGCGGGCACGTCCACGGACTCCCAGCTGAGCAGGACGGTCGTGGTGTGCAGGACGTGGTTGAGGTCGAGCATCGCGTCGAGCGCGATCGGCACGACGCCCGGCCCACGGGTCAGGTAGACGGCCGTCCCCGGCACGCGGGCGAGCCCTGCCTGCGTCGCGCGGATGCGGGGCACGAGGTCCTCCACCGGTCCCTCGGCGTCGGCGCGCGCGGCCTCGATGCGCCGCTGGCCGGCCCGCCAGGTCGTCATCGTCAGCACCAGGATCGCGCCCATGCCGAGTGGGAGCCAGCCGCCGGAACGGATCTTCGGCAGGTTCGCCGCGAGGAAGACCAGCTCGACGAGGAGGATGGCCGCGCCCACCAGGAACCCCGGCGACACCCTGCCGTCGCGCCGCCAGCGGTAGGTGAGGTAGAGCAGCGTCGTCACGGTGATCGTCGACGTGACGGCGACCCCGTAGGCCGACGCCAGCGACGCCGAGCTGCGGAAGATGAGGACGACCGCCAGGACGGCGAGGCCGAGCGTCCAGTTCACGGCCGGCAGGTAGATCTGCCGCGCGTGTCGTCGCGAGGTGTGGGTCGTCCGCAGGTGCGGCAGGAAGCCGAGCCGCGACGCCTGGTGGACGACGCTGAACGCGCCGGAGATGACCGCCTGCGACGCGATGATCGTGGCCAGCGTCGCCACGACCACCATCGGCAGCCGCGCCCAGCCCGGCACGATGGCGAAGAACGGGTTGCCCACGGCCGTCGACGAGCCGGCGACCGCTGCCGCCTGTCCGAGGTAGCTGAGCACGAGTGCCGGGAGGACGACGAACACCCACGCCCTCGCGATGGCCTGGCGGCCGAAGTGCCCGAGGTCGGCGTACAACGCCTCCGCGCCCGTGACCGCCAGGACGACGGATCCGAGCGACAGGAAGGCGATCAGCGGCTCGTCGCGGAAGTACAGGAAGATCCAGTGCGGCGAGAGCGCCTCGAGCGCCGAGGGCTCCTTCGCGACGGCGAGCGCTCCCCAGAGCGCCGTGGAGGCGAACCACACGACCATGACGGGCCCGAACAGCCTGCCGATCCTGCCGGTGCCGAACCGCTGGATCACGAACAGGCCGACGAGGACGGCGAACGCGAACGGCACGACCACGTGCGACCACGACGGGTTGAGCAGCTCGAGCCCCTCGGCGGCCGAGAGCACCGAGATCGCCGGGGTGATCACGCTGTCGCCGAGGAACATCGCCGCGCCGAAGACGCCGAGCAGGCTCACCACGGCCAGCACCCGACCTGGCGCCAGCCGCTGGCGCAGCAGCCCGACCAGCGCGAGCAGACCACCCTCGCCGTCGTTGTCGGCACGGAGGAGCAGGCGCACGTAAAGCACGGTCACGATCAGCATCATCGACCAGACGATGGTCGAGACCATGCCGTAGACGAGCGGCCGCGCGACGGCGTCGCCTCGCGACGTGTCCGCCTGGAGCACCGCGCTCATCGCGTACAACGTGCTCGTGCCGATGTCGCCGAAGACGATGCCCACAGCACCCAGCACCATGAACGGTCCACCGGAAGGCCGTCCTGCACTCCGCTCTGTCACGGGCTCGAGCGTATGCCGCTCCATGACGTTCGCAGGGCAACTGCGCACGCGTCCAGGGTCCGGTCGACGATCGTCATGGGTCGGGCCGGGAACGGCAGGACCCGCGACCCTCGAGGGGCGCGGGTTCTTTCGATTCCCCTTCTGGTAGTGCTGGCGAAGGTCAATCTCAACACCCGAGGACAGGAGTTCGAACCTTCCGATCATCCCGATTCAGGCCCGAAATCTCAGCGTACTAGAGCGCGCCTGACCAACGGGCTACGCGCGCTGATCATCGCTTACTACGAGCAGGGCAATGTCAGCGCGCTTCAAACCGCGCAGCATTTCGGAGTCGGTAAGAGCACCGTGCTCCGAATCTTGCGCGACGGAGGCGCCCATGTTCGGCCACACGGGAAGCGGCTGACGTAGCTCATCAAACTCCCCCTCCGTTGAACTGCTAACGGCCCAGTGAGGCACTGACCCCGGGGCCTAGTCCGTCCACACGACGCCACGACAACTGCTCGATGCCGAAACCGAACTCGCCGCCGTAGAGGACCGCTACTCGTGCTCTCATGTCGATCGAGCCCTCAACTGCGAATCCGCGCGGATGAGATACCTCTCTGACAGACCAGCCGGACTCGAGTTCAGCCCCGTGCTCGAATTCAGCTCGGAAAGCGACTGATTGCCCTAGGTCGTACTCGACCAGAGTTAGTCCTTCATCGTCAGTCACGGCACCTTCGATCGGCATGAACTCACCGTCCCACCTGACGTCGATGATCTCGAACGAGGTCGGAGGCGTCCTGAAGCCGAGATCTTCGACGGTAGGAACGAGCTCGTCCTGAAAATCTGAGTTCAGGTACCAGTCATAGAACTCCGAGGTGCGACTCAAGCTAACCGCTGTGGCAAGATCCGTTACCGAGTTCCAGGGAAGCGAATCGATAAGCCAACTTGTGAAATCACGAACCAGCTCGACAGATCCGGGCAGCGGGTCGATCTCCGCATGCAACAGAGACGCGAGCTCACCGTCTTCGTCAGCGAAAGCCCTGTCCATAGAGACGAACGCAACGTCGTGACCGTTGCTCGCTAGATCGACAACGTCCGTCCAAATCAGGGCATCTCGATAGCCAGTCCCCTTCTCACTGAACGGGGGCGTGCGGGTAACGGCGCGCATTGCGAGATCGAAGTGAGAAACTGACGGCCAAGGAAGGACCGTGAATGACAACCGCTCATCAAACTGCTCCTCGACGTATTGGCGATAGTCGAGCGAGGATTCCGCCGTGGAGCCCATTGGGGCAAGCCCCAAACGCCGTCTCTCACGCTCGACCTGACGGGTAGACGCCTCGATCTTCTTAACTGCGCGGCCATGGCTGGCGACGAGTTCCTCAAACACGACCGCGGGAATGTAGACCTCAAATGTCGCTGTGTGGTGAAGGTGCTCAAATAACTGATACTTCAGGCCTCCAAGCATCCAATCGCGCGCCAGCTCGTTCGTATCGAGCACGATGGTCTTCACCGAACGTTCCTCCGTGTTGGGACGGGACCTGGTGGGCTACTCAATGGATCGCACCGATGCTATGACGCGCATCGCGACATCCTCTGGCTTTTCGTGTTACCTAAATCGCATGACCGTCCATCCAGCCTTCGTGAGCTGGCTATTGGTGTCGGCATCTCGCGCTACGTTCTCCTCCAACTTGGCGGACCAGTACTCGCGATTGGCCCTGGCGAGGGTCCCGTGTTCCGGGCAAGAATGCCAGTAGCACCCGTCGATGAAGACGGCTGCGCGGTGGCGCGTAAAGGCAATATCGGCGGTTCGCCGCAGATGACTAAGCGGGCGATAGTTCACGCGATAGCGCAGGCCCGCAGCGTGGAGCAGTCGACGCACTGCCAGTTCCGGTGTGGTATCAGTCGGGCGATTCGCCTGCATCACTCTGCGACTCGCGGGAGTGGCAGCCCACGACGTTGAACGCCCCATCAGTCCATCTTTCCAGAACGCACATCAGATGCCAGATGCTGAGCGGCGAACTCTCGACAGCCGGCATCTGATGGGCTCCGGTACGTTTCGTTCAACAAGCCACCTGCTCGTGCCGCCCCGGCCAACGCGGGTCTCTCTGCGACGCGGTCGTCGAGGTGCCCGGTAGCCAAAGTTACGGTTCGACCGGAGGGGCATTTGTTGTATCTGGGCACGTCCCAGATGCGCCGAGTACTCGCCGATCAACTGGCACGGGCTCGATTGACCATCCGATTGACGCGATCGAGGTGGAAGAGTGACCGGCAAGAGCAGGCAGCTTCATCGCCTGAGCCTTGGCATCGTTCACTAGCTTGTCGCTGTAGCCGTGAGTTCGCCCCTTCGCCTCGACAACGACCGCAGTACCCGTGAGCCAGTCATAGCCAAGGAGGTCTGGTCGCGACTTCTTCGATGGCTTTCCGATGGCTCTCAAGTAGGTGTCGATGTGGACCAACGAAGACACGTTGAGCAACTGATGACAACTCAACTGGGCCTGCGCCATCCCGAGGAAGAAGCTGACCGCTGACTTCTCGCTCTGGTCGAGACGGTCATACGAGGTCGTGCGCACCCAAACGTTTCCGACGGGGCGAAGGCTCGCCTCCATGAGCGCAGATCGCCACGCCAGTTCTGCCAGCGGACGACCTCCCGCTCACCCCGAGGTTGCCGACACACCCACTGTGATCGCAGCCCGCTGAAGCATCGCTGGCGTAGCTCTAAAGCTCCTCTGCCTCACAACCGTCGCAAAAAAACTGCCGCATCTCACAGGGGATCCGCATGCCGCACGCTAGCCCTCGGCAGGGTGGCGCGTGCGAGCAACACAACTCTCGACGAAGAGTTCGGTAAGCGTCCGCGTGCTCTCCGCCCAGCCCCCGGCCCTACCGATGTCGAACGCGTTCGAAAATCCACCAGCCCAGCGCGACTGTGAACACTCCCGCGACGACGGCTCTGAGCGCAAACCAAACAGAACCTTGCAGGTCCGCCACAGATGCGATCAAGTTCAGCAGGACTGCGAACCCGAATGACCACCACAGAAGATTGCGGGCATTGGTCTCATTATCCATGAACTAGTCCTCAATCGCATCTTGCACAAACGCATACGGATTGAAGCAGGTGTTGAGATCATTCAAATCGTCCTTGAATGAATTATCCGTGTCTTGAACCGCGTTTGCAATATAGCAAACACCAGGTGCTCGCTTTGTTGCAAACTTGAGGAAACCGACCGGATTAGGGATGTCGAAATATCCAGAGGGGTCAGCCAAGTTGATAGGATCGCCGTTGCCATAATTGTAGGCCGCGATAGTTCGCGGATCCGCCAACCCTCCCGCTACTGGATCAGGTTGCGTGAAGTGACCGCGACCGTCGTAGTAGCGCGCGCCCAGCTTGTACGAACCAGCTGCACCGGAAGCGCGGTCATCCTGTTGCGCTGAAATCCATCGGAAGGGGTTCGCAGCTGCGGGCGTTCCGGTCAACGTCGTAGCCCCGTAGGGGGCGTACTTGTACGAGCCGACGCGTGAGCCTGAGTTGTTCATGAGCCAGGTGATGTTGCCGTTGGGCTCCGACGCTGCGTAGGTGAGGGTCGAGCCGACCTGGCTGGCGAGCAGGGTGCCATTGGTGTCGCGGATGTAGTACTCGTAGGTGCTGCCGCGCTTGATCCCGGTAACGCCGCGGCCTGAGTCATATTCGCGGTTGCCTGCGCTGGTCTGGCGCAGGTCGTTGCCCTGGTCGAGGTAGGTCTGGGCGTTGCCGTCGATCTGGTCGACCTGGTTGAGCTGGTTCACGGTGATTGGGTTGGCGCTCGTCCCCAGGCTGTTGCCGGCGTTGTCGGCGTTGATGGTGGTGTTGCCCGATGGGGTGCTTGGGCACCCTGCGGTCGAGCTCGACGGGCTTGCGCTGTCTCCGGCAGTACTGCCTTCCCAGCAGAGGATGCCTGCCTTGTTGTAGCCGTAGCGGGTGGTGGTGCTACCTGCGATCTCCTTGGTGATGTTGCTGATCTTGTCGTAGGTGTACTCGTAGTCGGTGCCGTTGGTGTCGGTCGCCTTGACGAGTCGCTGCTTGTCGTAGTCGTAGTCGATGGTGCCGGTCTGATTCGACGCAGCGCCCGTGCCGGTTGTCGTGCGCGACTGCATCTGCGGGGTGTCGAACATGGCGCTTCCACCACCGACGGGCACCGACACGGAGTAGTTGTAGGCGATCTTCGCTTGCTCGGTGCCGCCTGGGGTGAGCCAGCGCATCGACTTTGGTCGCCCGGATGTGGTGTAGTCGTAGGCGAACTTCACGATCGTGCTGCCAGACGATGCTGACGTCGGAGCGACCGAGGTGACTCGGCCGTCCTTGTCGGTCTCGAAGTCGAACCGGAACGTCGGGGTGGACTTGTAGTCGAGGACTCGGTAGAGGCTGTTGGCGCTGTCGTGATAAAAGACCATCTCGACCGAATCCGGTGCCCCAGTTACGTAGGTCTGGTCGTAGACCATGTTGCCGACGCCGTCGTACGCCGAGGTAGAGAAGTCGAAGGTGTTCGCGTCGACGCCGACAGTCTTGCCTACGAGTCGGTTCATCCGGTCGTAGTAGAAGGCCGAGGTGCGCGACGTGGTCGTCAGCGAGCGCTGCAGCAGGTTCTGCTCAGCGTCGTAGGTGTAGTCGATGCAGACGCCGAGGTTGAGGCTGCACGCGAGATCGTTGGTGTCGAACATCGCGCGCACGACATTGTCGTTGCGGTCGTACTGGTACTTGGTGACTTTCCCGCGGCCGTCCGTCGTCGTGTCAACACGGGCAGCGCCGTCGTAGGTGAAGCTCGTGCACAGCTTCCGCGAGGACCCAGTCGAGCAGTCACCGCCGGGCTTACGAACCGACTTCAACTGACCCTCCGAGCCCGCGATGTAGCCGGTGTCTCCGTCCGCCCAGTACGTGTAGATGGTCTTTTCGGCGTCGGTCGGTGAGTCCTGCGCATTGCCGTCCCAGGAGGAAGAGACGGTGCCGTTGTCCTTGTAGCGTCGCTCAAACTTTGCGTCAAAGCCGCTGCTAGAGGTCTTGCAGCCATTGCGCTGCGCACCGCTCGACGTGCTGGTTGCTGCCTCAGGTGTGATGCCGGTGTACGCAGTGGTGGTTCGACCCTTCGCGTCATACCCGTACTCGTTGCAGTCTCCCGAGGGCGACTGGGCGGCGGTCGGGAGGTAGGCGCCGCCTTCGGTGGTGCTGGGGGCGTTGTACTGCAGTCCCGCACTTGCTGCGTTCTCGCCGCTGCTGTTCTTCGGTTCGGTGACGCTCTCGAGGCGATCCTGCAGCGCGCCGCCGCTGTACTTGTTCACGGTCGTGGCGCCGGTCGCGCTGGTGAAGGTTTCAGGTGCATTGTCGGCGGTGTAGTCCTGGGACTTCATGTTGCCCTTGGGGTCGTAGACCCACGTCTTGCCCTTGCCAGTCGAGTCGTTGCGCTGACCGAAGCAGTAGGTGGTCGTGTTCGCTCGAGGGTCTTTCACGGTCGTCCAGAGCGATCCGTTGCCGTTGCATACCGTGGGCCGACTGGTCGGATAAGACCAAGTGAACATGTGCCAGGCAGCGTCTGCCGCGTCGTCGTCCCAGCGGTAGCGGACGGTCTGCACCTGTGCCTCGCCGCTGCTGTTGACCCCGTAGGTGATCTCGGTTTCGCCGGTGTTCGCTTTGCCGTCAGGCTTCGTGCGTGCCGGGCCGGTGATTCTTGAGAGCAGACCGCCGCTGGTGTAGGCGTAGGTCGTGGTCTTGTTCTCCGGATTCGTGAAACCGGTGAGGCGTCCGCTGCTGTCGTAGGCGTAGGCCCAGGTGCGCGCGCCACCGGAGCTCTGCGTGTAATTGGTGCTTTCCGTGATGGCCGTGATCGCATTGCCGCTGTACGTCACGTTCAGGACGTGACCGCCGCTGTCGGTGATCGTCGCCAGCTTCGGACGGTTGTTGATCGTCCCGTTGTAGCCGAAGGTGATCGCGTTGTCAGAGCGGTCGCGGATCTTCGTGAGGTAGGCGTTCCCGCTCGAGTCGACGAGATCGAAGTCAAACTTCTGACGTGACTTCCTGAAGGTCAACGTGAAGCCGGTGTCCGTCTCTTTGAGGTCCGAGCCGATACCGCCGATCGGTGTCGAGAAGTCCTTGAAGGCACTGTTAGTCGAGGTCGCGCTCTTCCGGACGAAAGACCCGAGAATCGTGCCGGAGGGACCGTTGTAGTCGAAGCGGACACCAGACTTCTTTCGCAACCAGACGTCAGGACCGATGCCCAGGTTCCAGCCCTTGCCGATCGACGTGTTCGTCACCGTCGCCTGTGAGTTGTAGGTGCGGGCGAGGTCGAGATTGAGGCCGACGCCATTCATCTTCCCGTCGGTGGCGGAAACGAGCAGATTGCCGTTGCGGTTGTTGACCGACAGCGAGGAGTAGCTGTTGAACGGGTGATCCGTCATCGAGTACCAGGATTGACTGCCGATCTCAGGGTCGTACGTGATCGAGAGAGTAGGAACGACTGAGGCACTGTCGCAGTAGGTAGCGCTCGAGACCCAGTCCGAGGAGCAGAACCGCTTCTGACGAGTCGCATCCTGCTCTTCGGTGGGCGTTACACCAGCATGGAGCTGGATGGACTGTCGATTAAGGGTGGCGCCGAAGGCCGACGAGGAGTCGGCGAAAGCGAAGTTGCCCGATCCAGCGTGCTTGCCTGACCAGCCATTGACCATCGACGTCACATCAATGGCTTGCGGGCCCGCTGCACAGCCGGACGTGGTTCCGTTCCGGTTGAAGGTAGGGCTGATACGCCACCGGTTGTCAGTCGACTCGTTCGGCTTGTTAGACCATGTGATGTCCGAGACCGTCGAGTCTCCCGAGGTGGTGGGGGTGAAGACCGTCGTCTTGGCAGTGCAGCCAGCCGCGCTGAAGTACTGCTTGAGATTCAGCGTCGCTTTGGTGACATTGGTGCCGACGAACCGGTTGTAGCGGAACCAGATGATCGAACGGAATGCGCGCGATCCATCGTCCGAGCCCACTCGCAGGCCGGGGTCCGAGCTTCGCGGATCATCCGAAGCCTGGGTGGAGAAAACCCACGTGTCCCCCACCGGACTCACCGGCGCGATGTCGGGATCGATGACCACGGGGTACTGACGACCCTCGGCCTGCAACCACTCCATCGAGGGACGCAAGATCAGGACCTGGCCGCCATCCTCGGTCTCCAGGGAAGCATCGACATCGACAGGTGCAGCCGGGTCGCCGGCCTCGTCGACTTGCGCGTCCCACATCTTCAACGGGCGCGACTGCGCCACCGTATTCTCACCATCCTTGAACGACAAGACCTGGCCCACGAGGACAGGAGTCAGTCCCTCGCTCTTGAGCGGGAAGCGGTACTCCGGCGCAGAGTCCGGTGCACCGTCCAGCGTGAGGTGGGTGAAGAAACCCCCACTTCGCGTACCGGTCACCACAGCCACATCGGACGTCGGACTCTGCTCATCCGCTGATGACGAAGGCGAAGGAGTGGCAGACGCTTCCGG
The DNA here is from genome assembly GCF_001628525.1 of Aeromicrobium sp. REDSEA-S38_B2. Lineage (NCBI taxonomy): Bacteria > Bacillati > Actinomycetota > Actinomycetes > Propionibacteriales > Nocardioidaceae > Aeromicrobium > Aeromicrobium sp. REDSEA-S38_B2. The sequence goes on from NZ_LUNH01000041.1 coordinate 11,729, forward strand.
CGCGTCGCTCTGCACTCTGTACGAGGCGGTCGCGCCGTCGACGGTGGGCGCCGCCAGCTCTGCGTCGAAGCTCAGGCCGATCGAGCGACCCTTGCCGAGGTCGAGCCGCGTGAGCTCACCAGCGCCGTCTGCAGAGAACGACACATCGGCATCAGACACCTCAGGCTCCAGCCGCCCACCCTCAGGAGCGAGATCAGGATTCAGGGGCTGGAAGACCCCGTGGTCGGTCTCGGCGAAACGCGGTGCCTCGCTCGTCTCCTGGGTCATCGTCCCGTCAGGGTTGACGAACACCGTGCGGCGCTCGTCGCGCTCCGAGCGAATCTCGACACGCTTCTTCGTCTCCCGCGCCTTCGCCATCGCCTCCCCGACCTCTGAGGCATCGCCGAAGTCCTTGTTCTTCGAAGCCTGGCCCTCAGGAATGCGGAACTCGACCTTGTTGCCCTCCGGTTCGGCGATGGCCGGGCCACCGATCAGAGCACCGGCGGCAACCGCCGTCACCGTGGGCAGGAGCACAAAACGGGTAAGACGTCCACGCATACTGGGGACCCTCTACTTCAGGCCGCCGACGCACATCTCTGCTGATCTACGCCTCGCGGATGGTTCGTCTCGCTGAAGCACTCCCAGGCAGCCTCGAGGTTAGTCAGATCAGACCACACTTGCGCAAGGTTTGAACAGACTTCGCCAGATGAATCTTTAGGTTTCTCTCAGCAACGATGGTGAACTCGCTGCATCCGAACAGCTCATACGGTTCGAGCGCACTCCAGTGGTAAGGCGAAGGCCCCACGCCAGGAGTGGTCGGGCATCAGCTAACCCGCACCCATGGTTCGGAGAACTAATGCCCTCCCCCATGGCCGACGAGCCCGCTCGGCGCGTTCGCAGAGTGCGGCAATCACCCGCACAGCGTACGACGAGCCGCCGAAAAACGCGTCTCAAAGCCGGGCCTGCCTATTCAGTCGCTCGCGACCTCAGGACAGTACGAGTTCGAACTGACCCGTTAGTCCCAGGCCTGATCGGGTTTACGGGAGTTGTGCTGCTCGGTGTCCTGCTGTTCCTGGATGGTCGGATGCCACGACTCTTCTGGGGCGCTTTCCAGGTGGGTCTGGTCTTCGCCGCAGCCTTCATCACCTGGTTGCAGACACAGAGCCTTTACGACATCGGCCGGCTCTGCCCTTACTGCATGGTCGTATGGGCAGCCGTAATCCCGCTTGTCGTCATCGGTAGCCGCGAAGCCGTCTCTCACCTCGCCACCAGCTCGTCGCTCGGTCAGTTCCTGCGCAACTGGACGGCGCTCATCATCATGCTCTGGTACGTCGCGGTGGCGGCCGCGGTGTGGTTCAGGTTCGGCTCGACGCTCTGGGCGTAGCGACGCGAGGCGACTCGTCTTCGAGTGCGGCGCGCGGGGTAAGGGGCCCAACGCTGATATGAACTGACCCCGAACACTTCGACCTGCACCTGCCCACCGGACCGGCGGTCCACGGACGCAGCTCTTGCACCGGGTGTCGTTCTGGGGTGTTCGACCTCATCCGATGCGGAAATTGCGAGCGACCGTTGACAGGCGACGGGCCCCCCGTCGTGGCGGATGACACTGCCGAGATGGCCGTGAGCGCGCTTCATCCGAGTGATGATGGCCTTGATCTCAGCGGGCTCCAGACCCATCGCCGCGGCGTCGGGCATCAGGCGTTCTCCACCGTCTCGAGGGCGCCGCGCAGACGAGTACGAGCATCGGCGGCGATCTCGCGCAGACCAGCAGAGGACTGAGGAACCATGGCGGTCATGGCCCGGGGGTCGAAGGCCTCGACGACGGTCCCTGCCCCGTCTGCGCGCACGACCACGTTGCACGGCAGGAGCGCCGCGATGGACGGGTCGGCTTGCATCGCGGCGTGCGCGAGCTGGGGACGACAGGCGCCGAGGATGACCTGCGGTTCGACGTCGACATCGAGCTTGGTCTTCAGCGTCGCCTGGATGTCGATCTCGGTGAGCACGCCGAAACCCGCCTCGCCGAGGCTGGCTCGCACCAACCCGACGGTCTCCTCGTAGCCCCGGGCGGTCCTCACCCTCATGGTCAGCTCGGTCATCTCACTCCTCCGTTCCGAGGCGCCGGCCGGCGCCGTCGTCTCGAACTCTACATCCCCCCGGGGGGATATGCTACGGTCCTGGTCGAACCCCCCGGGGGGATACGACTGGTCTCCCCTCCGGCCCTTCGAGCACTTGGAGACCGCATGACATCGACGATCGACCCACCCGCTCCCGGACAGGAGGCGCGGATCTCCTCAGGTCCACTGGGGCGCCTCGGGATCTGGGTCACCACCCACGGCCAGATCGTGGCCATCGCCTGGCTGATGCTGGTCATCGGCCTGGGAGTCTTCGCTCCCAAGGTCGAGCACAACCTCTCCGGCGCCGGCTGGCAGGCCAACGGCTCCGAGTCCGTCGCCGCCCGGGAGCTCGCCCGCGAGCACTTCGGCGGCAACGCATCCTCGGCCATCCAGGTCGTCGTGCACAGCGACGACGGGCCCGTCACCGAGGGTCGCGGTGCCGAGACCCTCGCCAGGGTCGCCACACTGTTGAAGGACGAGCCCCGGATCGCCGACGTCGTCGCGCCCCAGCCCGGCGCGACCCTCAGTCAGGACGGCTCGACCGCCATCGTGCTTGCCGGTGCAGGCGCCGACACCAACGAGATGGTCCGCGTCGCGACCGACCTCAAGGGCCCGCTGCAGGACCTGTCCGGCGACGGCATCGACGTCAATCCCACCGGCTCCTCGTTGCTCTGGTCAGACTTCAACGAGGCCAACCTCGAGGCGATGCTGAAGTCGGAGATGGTCTCCTGGCCCGTGACGCTGGCCATCCTCGTCATCGCCTTCGGCGCCCTCGTCGCCGCAGGACTCCCCCTCCTGCTCACCCTGTCCGGACTCGTCGCCTCGGCCGGTTCGCTGGTCCTCATCAACGAGCTCGTCCCCGTCTCCATCTGGGCGATGAACTTCGCCATGATGTTCGCCCTCGCCCTCGGCATCGACTACGCGCTCTTCCTGGTGGTCCGCTACCGCGCCGCCCGCATGGGAGCCAAGCTGTCCGCGCCACGCGCCATCGCGGAGACGATGGACACCGCCGGCAAGGCTGTGCTGCTCTCCGGCCTGACCGTGCTCATCTCGCTGTCCGCGGTCATGCTCGTGCCCTCGCCGTCCTTCCGATCGATGGCCGGCGGCATCATGCTGTCCGTCGTCTTCGTGCTCGCCGCGACGCTGACCCTGCTGCCGCTGGTGCTGGTCAAGCTCGACCACCGCATCAACAAGCTGGCCCTGCCCTGGGTCAGGACCGGGGAACACCGGTCGCGTCGCTTCGCCGCCTGGGGAGAGCGTCTCTGGCGCCGCCCTGTCCTGTGGGGCAGCGCCGCCCTCGTGGTGCTCCTCGCCCTGGCTGCACCCGTCGTCGGCCTCAGCACGGCGATGCCCTCGATCAAGGTGCTTCCCGAGGACGCCTCAGCCCGTGTCGGCTACGACCGCGTCCAGGAAGCCTTCGGACCGGGCGCACCGGGCACCCTGCAGATCGTCGTCGCGAACGACCAGGCACAGGCCGCAGCGAAGACCCTCGCCGCCGACGACGGCATCGCCGCCGCCATGCCGGCCCAGCGCGCACCCGACGGCTCGGACCTGACGATGATCCAGGCCGTCCCGACCGTCGATCCGTCGGACCCCGCGCTCACCACGACCGTCGAGCGACTGCGCGCCGACCTGCCCGACACCGCTCGGGTCGGTGGTGCCGGCGTGGAGAACCTGGACCTGAAGTCCCAGCTGGACGACTCCACCCCGCTCGTGATCGGCGTCGTCCTGGCACTCGGCTTCCTGCTCCTGCTCATCGCCCTGCAGGCACCGCTCATCTCCCTGCTTGGGACGCTCGTCAGCCTGCTCTCGACCGCAGCCGCCTTCGGCGTCGCCCGCCTCGTCTTCCAGGACGGCTGGGGCGCAGGACTGCTCGGCTTCGAGAGCCAGGGCTTCCTCGATGCATGGGCGCCGGTCTTCTTCTTCGCCATGATCTTCGCCATCGCGATGGACTACACGGTCTTCCTGCTGGCCTCGGCGAAGGAGCACTACGAGCGCAGCGGCGATCCGCATGAGGCGATGGTCGGTTCCCTCGCGCACTCCGGACGAGTCATCTTCGCCGCTGGCGCCGTGATGGTCGCGGTCTTCTTCACCTTCGCCCTCTCAGGACCGCTGCCACCCAAGGAGATGGGGGTCGTGCTCGGCGTCGCCGTCCTTCTCGACGCGTTCCTCGTCCGCCTGGTCCTGCTGCCGGTCCTGCTGCGCCTGACCGGCCACGCCGCCTGGTACGTCCCGGCCTGGCTCAAGCGAGCGCTGCCGAACATCACCTTCGCGCACGGCTGAACCCCACTCGGGGGAGGTCCGACCCGTACCCCTGCGCGGGCCGGACCTCCCTCGAACGGGTCGCGACGGCACGCCGCGCCGTCACGCTGCGACCTGCCAGGTGGCGAGCTGCCGCAGGGTCTCGTCGCGGACCGTGCGCCCTGTCGATCGAAGTAGCTGGGCGTCGCGTTCGAGTCTGCCCGGGAGCCGGACCGCGGCATCAGGAGCAAAGAGCACCGTCCTGACGCCTGAGCACGAGCCTCCGGCCGTCGCCTCCAGGACCGCTCGGTACCGCGCCGGCCGCTGTGCGTACGCGGACCCGAGCGTCGGATTGAGTCCGTGCAGATAACGCTGGATCACGCGGTCGAATGCTCCGAAGGTCGGTCCGAAGCCGCGAGGTCGTGTTGCCAGGACGATGGCATGCGTGGCCCCCAGGGTCGCTGCCGCTGCCACGGGCACCGGCTCCAGGATCCCGCCGTCCAGCCACCGCCTCCCGCGGAAGCTGATGGGCGGACCCCCCAGGATCGGAAGCAGCCCGGAGGCATGGATAGCCGACAGCTGGTCGGTCCGGTCGGCGAAACCGGTCAGCGCCTCTGCCCTTGCCGCGTCGATGTCTGTGGCGCCCATCGCGAGCCGAGGGCCGAAATCCCCGACCAGGTCGCCGACACCGAACAGCTGATCGATGTGCGAGACGATGCGCGCACTGTCCACGACGGGTCGGCCTCTGTTCCACAGCCGACGGATGTCGATGAACTCGCGCGACGAGTAGACGTCGGCGTACGCATCTGTGAGCCCGCTGATCGTGCCACGAACCGTAGCGGCGGCGTTGACGGCACCAGCCGATGTGCCGACCACGATGTCGACGGCTGGCAGGATTCCGCTCTCCTCCAACGCGGTCGCCATGGCCGCAGAGACGATGCCTCGCATCCCCCCGCCTTCGATGACCAGAGCAACCTTGGCGCCGTCGTCGCGCGAGGTCCCGTTCAGGCGCGCTGCGACGACTCGTGGCACCTCGGCGCCGACGATCTGGCGCTCGGATGACTCGGTCACTGGGCCTCCTGGAGGAGAAACGTCACGGTCACAGTGAACGCGAGCACGAAGCGTAAAACTTGTCTTCAGCAGACAGTTTCTTGTCATGAACGGACATCATTGACACGCTGGACAGGTGAGCATGTACTTTCGCTCGGCCAGTCTGCGCGGCTTCCGCTCGGTGGTCGCAGAACTCGGAGGCCAGGCCGACACGTTCGCAGAAAGGGCGGGGCTGGATCCTCGCGCTCTCGACCAGGACGACGTGTTGGTCGAGGCGCATCGCTCTGCCGCCATGCTGGAGCTGGTTGTCGAGGAGCTGGGCTGTCACGACCTCGGTCTGCAGATGGCTGACCGCCAGTCCATCACCGTCCTGGGTGCGCTCGCGATCGCCCTGATGAACTGCCCGACCTTGGGAAGCGCGCTGGACGTGGTCAACACCTATCTCTTCGTCCACAGTCAGTTCGTGTCCTTCGAGCTGCGGGACGACCCTCGAGAAGAACCAGGCGTCAGCGCGCTGTACTACCGACCCGCGCGCCCACGTGGCCCTGCCCAGGCCGTCGATCTCGCCATGGGCTTCATCCACCGAGGCATCACCCACCTCAGCGACGGGGACTACGGTCTGCGCGAGGTGATGCTCCCCTACGAGTGTCCGGCGCGCACTGACATCTACGAAGAGTTCTTCGGTGCCAAGGTCACCTTCCGGGCACCCGTGGAAGACGCGGCAGTGCTGAGGATCCCGTCAAGCCTCCCGTCCCGGTCGCTCGCCGGCGGCGACGAAGCCCTGAAGCACCTCGCGGTCGCCTTCCTGGACCGGACCACCTCGCGCGCCGACGACGACCTGGTGGAGCGCACCCGAGGCGCACTACGGCACCTCCTCGGAACGGGATTCGTCGACCAAGCCGCCGTAGCCAAGGTGTTCTCCATCCACCCACGGACCCTCCATCGACGACTCGCTGCGCACGGGACGACGTACCAGACACTTGTCGACGAGGCGCGCCGCGATCAGGCTCTGTTGCTCGTCACCACCACCGACCTTCCCTTCGGCCAGATCACCCACATGTGCGGTTTTCGCGAGCAAGCGTCCTTCACCCGCGCCGCTCGACGTTGGTGGGGCGCATCACCACGTCAGCTACGAAGCCGGCAGCGCGCGGGAGCCGGCGCTCGTTACCGTTCGTGATCGTCGAACGCCAGCGGCGGGAAGCGGCACCGTCTACCGGAAGCCGAACGCCGGCGCTTTCGCTGCCACCAAGACGTCAGCAAGGCGCTCCGCCGCGCCCTCGCTCGTTCGTGGTGAGTCAGCGCGGAGTCACGCGTCAGCAAAAGACAAGGCCCGGGATTCGTGAGAATCCCGGGCCTCTTGGTAGCGGGGACAGGATTTGAACCTGTGACCTCTGGGTTATGAGCCCAGCGAGCTACCGAACTGCTCCACCCCGCGTCGCACGTAGAACATTACGCCACGGTGAACGGGGATCCAAATCGGGGGTGTGAGACGACGCTCACAGGGGGTATCTCGACTCGCGGGACCGTCGATCCGCTCCTACCGTCGTGTGGAAAGGAGTCGTCGGTGATCCCAGGACGGTACAGGCTCGAGCGCGAGATCGGTCGAGGTCGCTCCACCAGCGTGTGGGCAGGCCACGACACCGTTCTCGACCGTCGGGTGGCCCTCAAGAGACTGGGCTTCTCCCCCGGCTCCGACGAGGTCGACTCCGCACGCGCCGAGCGGGAGGCGAGGCTGGCGGCGCGGGTCCACCACCCGCACGTCGTCTCCGTCTACGACCTCGCCGACGACGGCGACTTCACGTGGCTCATCATGGAGCTCGTCGACGGGCCGACGCTCGCCGACCTCGCCCACGACGGCCCCCTCGACCTCAAGCGGGCCGCCCGCCTCCTCGCGCAGGTGGCCGACGCGCTCGCCGCGGCCCACGCCGACGGGCTCGTGCACCGCGACGTGAAGCCGTCGAACGTCTTCGTCACCGGCGACGACGTCGCGAAGCTCGGCGACTTCGGCATCGCCCGTCGCGAGGACGACGAGGCGCTCACGCGCACCGGCCTCATCACCGGCTCTCCCGCCTACCTCTCCCCCGAGATCGCCCGGGGCTCCACCGCCACTGCCGCGGGCGACGTGTGGGCCTTCGGCATCACGGTCTACCGCGTGGTCACCGGCTCGGTGCCGTACGACGTCGAGGGAGACGACGTCATCACCGCCGTGCAGAAGATCCTCGACGCGCCGGCGCCTGCGCTGCCCGCAGACCACCCGCTGGCTCCCGTGGTTGCCGCCGCGACCCGCCACGACCCCACCGACCGCGCGACGATGCGCGAGATCGCCGACCTCCTGCAGACCCTCGCGCAGCCGGGTGGCCTCGGCCACCACCGGTCCGCGCTGGCCGACCTGGCCGTCGCGCGCGCCGCGACCGCCGGAGCGAGCGAGTCGACCGCGACGATCCCCACCCCCGACGGACGCCGCACCGCCGTCACGCAGGCGCCGCCGACCCGCGACGTCGTCACCGCTCCCCCGACCCTGCCGCCCCCGACCAGCCGCCGGGGCGGACGACGTCGACGCGACCGTCGCACGATCCTCGTCGCCGCCGCAGCCCTCGTCGCCTTCGGTGCGGCCGGCGCCGGCGTGCTGGCGACCACGGGCGACGACGGCGCCCCCGTCGCCGCGGCGGCCTCAGCCGCACCGCCGGTCACGGCACAGCAGCGCCTGGAGAAGTTCGCGACCGACTACGTCCAGACGGCGGCCAGCGACCCGCAGCGCGGCTTCCAGCTGCTCACGGCGTCCTACCAGCAGGCCAGCGGCGGCATCACCGGCTACACCGACTTCTGGGGACGGGTCAGCGACGTGCGCGTCGAGGCCGTGCGCTCCGACCCCGACCAGATGCGCGTCACCTACACCTACTCCTACGAGATCGGCGGGGTGCGGCGCACCCAGGCTCTGACGCTGCTGCTCACGCAGGAAGGCGACCGCTACCTCATCCGCGGCGCGCTGGCGGCCTGAGGCTCAGAGCGTCTCGCGCTCGAGCACCGAGTTCGGTCGGAACCAGACCGGGTCGCCGCGCCGAGCCGGGCGCACGAGGTCGAAGCCGGCGGTGCTGACCAGCACCCAGCGGTGCGGCTGCTCCGCGTGACCGAGCCGTTGCCGCGGGTCGGCGGCGACCTGGCGGGCGCAGGCCACGTGGCACGGCGGGAACGCGAACTCCCCGTCGAGGGCCTCGTCGGGGGTGCCGACGAACGCGACCGGGCGGGTCAGCGTCTCGCCGCACACCCCGCAGATCCGGCTCAGGGAGCAGCGAATGGCCTGCTTCTTCACGACCTTCTCGTGCGTCCCACGACCCTCGTCGTCCACGCACGCGAACGGCAGCGCCGAGCCCTCGACCACCGGGCCCGACGCCGCCGTCACCACACCGTCGCTCACGACGTGGCGGCCGCGTTCGTCCAACGGCCCAGCTCGTGACGCCGTCCGGGACGCTCGTCGTCGCGCAGCCGCCGCGTGCGCGGGGCCGGCGGCGCCGGGTTGTCCTTCGTGCGACGGTTCGGCAGCGACAACTTCATGATCGTGCGCAGCGTCTGGCCGTACTGCTTGTGCAGCGGACCCGTCGTGTACGGGATGCCGTAGCGCTGGCAGATGTCCTTGACCTTGACCGAGATCTCGGCGTACCGGTTGCTGGGCAGGTCGGGGAACAGGTGGTGCTCGATCTGGTAGCCCAGCTGGCCGCTCATGATGTGCAGGAGCTTGCCGCCCTCGAAGTTGGCCGACCCGAGCATCTGGCGCAGGTACCACTCGGCGCGCGTCTCGTCCTCGAGCTCCTCCTCGGTGAAGTGCACCGCACCGTCGGGGAAGTGCCCGCAGAAGATGATCATGTAGGCCCACACGTTGCGCACGAGGTTCGACGTGATGTTCGCCGTCAGCGTGCTGAGGAACGCCGGACCGGTCAGCGCCGGGTAGACGACGTAGTCCTTCAGCGCCTGCTTGCCGATCTTGTCGCCGATCTGCTTGAGCTGGCGCTTGAGCAGCTTCGGGTCCTTCTCGCCCTTGCGGATCGCCTCGATGTCGAGGTCGTGCAGCGCCACGCCGTACTCGAAGAACAGCGCGAGCAGGGCGTTGTAGACCGGCTGGCCCAGGTTGTAGGGCGTCCACTTCTGGTCGCGGCTCATCCGCAGGATCCCGTAGCCCACGTCGTTGTCGTGGCCGAGCACGTTCGTGAACTGGTGGTGGATGTAGTTGTGCGAGTGCTTCCACTGCTCCGCCGGCTGCGTGGTGTCCCACTCCCAGCTGCTGGAGTGCACCTCGGGATCGTTCATCCAGTCCCACTGGCCGTGCATCGTGTTGTGGCCGATCTCCATGTTCTCGAGGATCTTGGCCGACGAGAGCAGCGCCGTGCCGAGCAGCCAGGCGGGTGGGAACAGGCTCGCGAACAGGGTGATGCGCCCGGCGGCCGCCAGCCGGCGCTGCAGCGCGATGATGCGCAGGACGTAGTCGCGGTCGGCCTGACCGCGACTCGCCTCGACCTCGGCGCGGATCTCGTCGAGCTCTCGCCCGATCGCCTCCACCTCCTCGTCGGTGAGGTGGGTGTACTCGCGCACGTCGGCGTAGGCCATGGGTGTCTCCTCAGATCTTGAGCGTGCAGTCGGTGGCGGCGACGCTGATGCAGGTCTGCACGTACTCGCCCTCGGTGTGCTCGTCGCCGCTGCGCAGGTCCTTCACGCGGCCGCTGAGCAGCGGCACGTCGCACGTGTGGCAGATGCCCATGCGACAGCCGAACAGCATGTTGACGCCGGCCTGCTCGCCGGCCTCCAGCAGCGTCGTGGCCCCGTCGACCTCGACGCTCTTGCCCGTGTCGCCGAAGGTGATCGTGCCGCCCTCGGCGTCGGTCTCGGTGGCGCCAGGCCCACGTCTCGCGCTCGGCCCAGTCGTGGCAGACCTCGCCCAGCCGGTCGGGCGTGAGGAACCCGTCGCGGTCGGTGAACCGCTCGTGGAACGTGAAGCGGTCGTGCTTCGAAGCGAGCTCGCGCAGCTCGTCGAGGAACATCATGTCGTCCTCGTCGACCGCGGAGTAGGCGAGGAACACGTCGGGCACGGAGCCGCGACGGTCGAGGGTCCGCAGCATCGACATCACCGGGGTGATGCCGCTGCCGCCGACGACGAAGAGCATCTTCGCCGGCGGCGGGTCGGGCAGCACGAAGTCGCCCTGCGGCGACTCCAGCCGGACGATCGTGCCCGGCGCGAGCCCGTTGACCAGGTGCTCGGACAGGAAGCCCTCGGGCATCGCCTTCACGGTGATCGCGACGGTGCCCTCCGAGCGCACGGGCGCCGACGACAACGAGTAGGACCGCCAGTGGAACCGGCCGTCGATCTCCACGCCGATGCCGATGTACTGGCCGGGCTGGAAGTCGAACGACCAGCCCCAGCCGGGCTTGATGACGAGCGTCGCCGAGCGGTCGGTGACCTGCTCGACCCGCTCGACGCGGCCGCGCAGCTCGCGCGCGGACCACAGCGGGTTGATGAGCTTGAGGTAGTCGTCGGGGTGCAGCGGCGTCGTGAACGCCTTGCCGACCGCACGCACGCGACGCAGCACGGTCGACCTCTCGATCAGTGAGTCAGCCATCGGTCCGCCTCCCCGGCCTCGCGCCCCACCGTGACGACCCTGGCGGCCGTGTGGTGTGCGTCACGGCGAGCGTACGTCCGTCCTGGCATCCGCGCGCGGCAAACCAGGGGCATCCATCCACGAGGTGAGACCAGGAGTTACATCGCATACGACCACATCGTGCACGTTCGAGTTGCGCCGTCGGCCTGCTCGACCAGACTCGAAGGAGCCAGAGCGCACGATCCCCGACACCCACGGAGGAACATCCCATGAGCACGCTCGAGACCAACGGCATCCAGATCAGCTACACCGACTCCGGCGGCGACGGCCGCCCCGTCGTCCTCATCCACGGCTGGCCCCTCAGCGGCGCGTCCTGGTCGGAGCAGGTCCCGGCCCTGACCGAGGCCGGCTACCGCGTCATCACCTACGACCGCCGTGGCTTCGGCGCGAGCGACAAGCCCGACACCGGCTACGACTACGACACGTTCACCGAGGACCTCGCAGGCCTGCTCGAGCTGCTCGAGGTCACCGACGCGACCATCGTCGGCTTCTCGATGGGCGGCGGCGAGGTGGCCCGCTACCTCGGCTCGCGCGGCTCCGAGCGCATCCACTCGGCCGTGTTCGCCGGCGCCGTCCCGCCGTACCTGCTGAAGACCGACGACAACCCCGACGGCGGCCTCACGCCCGAGGACGTCCAGGGCTTCAAGGACGGCGTCAGCAACGACCGTGCCGGCTTCCTCGAGGAGTTCACCACGAACTTCTTCAGCGCCAACGACGAGCTCAAGGTCACCGAGGCCCAGCGTCAGGAGGCCATCGCGCTCGTCGAGCCCGCGTCGACGACGGCCATGCTCGGCTGCGTCGAGGCCTTCGGCACCACCGACTTCCGTGACGACCTCGAGAAGATCGACGTGCCGACGCTCGTCATCCACGGCGACAGCGACGCCGTCGTGCCGTTCGAGGTCTCCGGCAAGCGCACGGGTGAGACGGTGAAGGACGCCACCGTCCACGTCGTCGCCGACGGCCCGCACGGGTTCAACGTGAGCCACGCCGAGGAGCTCAACCGCGTGCTGCTCGACTTCCTGCAGCGCTGACCTCGCTCCGCCCCGGCGGACGACACGCACCGAGCCCCTCCCGGACCACTCCGGGAGGGGCTTCGTGCGTCGTCGTCGCCAAGGTGACGAAACGGTTAAGCCCGCAATTGCAGGTCCGTCAGCCCTGGCGCACCAGCAGGCACGGGGTGAGACTGTCTCCCATGCCTCGCCCCTCCCAGGGCGGGCACGCCTTGTCCCACGGGGGGACGCCGGTCCACGGTCCGGTAGCAGAGAGGACGCACCACCTTGCGCACACGCCGCACACGGCTGCTCCGTTCAGGAGCCGCCTCCACCATCGCGCTCGCGCTCGCCATCACCTCGGCGGGCGCAGCGAACGCCGCGAACGACGAGCCGCGGTCCAAGGTCGAGCAGGCCCCGGAGCGGGCCGCGCAGACCGACGAGGTCAAGGACGCGCCGGCCGGCGACAAGCTCGGCCAGCCCGACCGCGAGCTGCTCGCCGAGGCCCGGCAGAACGGTGACAAGCGCGTCACCGTCATGATCGCCACCCAGCGCAAGGCCACCGGGGCCGTCGTCGACGCCCTGGAGTCGTCGGGCGCCTGGATCGGCAAGGTCGACGACAAGCTCGGCTACGTCCGCGCCAGCGTGCCCACCTCGCGCGTCGAGAAGGTCGCCGCACTCTCGAAGGTCGACGCCGTCGACCTCGACGAGACCATCCCGATCGACGACCCTGCCCCCGGCAAGGTCTCCGCCGACGGTTCCGCGCCCAGCAGCGCGCCCGGCGCGAGCACCCCCGACGCCAACCCGTACATGCCCACGCGCGAGACCGGCACGACCGACTTCGTCGCGAAGAACCCGAAGTACGACGGCCGCGGCGTCACCATCGGCATCATCGACTCCGGCGTCGACCTCGACCACCCGGCCTTGCAGGAGACCAGCACCGGCGAGCGCAAGATCGTCGACTGGGTCACTGGCACCGACCCGCTCCTCGACGACGACAGCACGTGGCGGGCCATGCTCACCTCCGTGAAGGCGACCCCGACGTTCACCTACGCCGACCAGACCTGGACCGCGCCGCGTGAGGGCACCTTCCGCGTCAACCGCTTCAGCGAGAGCATCACCGCCGGCAGCGAGCCCGGCGGCGACGTGAACCGCGACGGCGACACCACCGACCGGTTCGGCATCCTCTACGACGAGACGACCCACGACATCTGGGTCGATGCGAACCAGGACAACGTCTTCTCCGACGACGAGCTCATGCGCCCGTACAAGGAGAAGTTCCAGGTCGGCCACTTCGGCACCGACGACCCGTCGACCGACGTCGTCGAGCGCATGCCGTTCACCGTCGAGTACCGCGAGGACGTCAGCCTCGCGCCCGCCGGCCTGCCCGGCACCGCCGACTTCGTGAACATCGGCATCGTCGAGGACGCCCATGGCAGCCACGTCGCCGGCATCGCCGCCGGTCACTCGCTGTTCGGTGGCGCCATGAACGGCCAGGCGCCCGGCGCCAAGATCGTCTCGAGCCGTGCGTGCACGTGGGGCGGCGGCTGCACCGCCGCGGCCCTGCTCGACGGCATGGTCGACCTCGTCACCAACCGCGGTGTCGACGTCGTCAACATGTCGATCGGCGGCCTGCCCGCGCTCAACGACGCCAACAACGCCCGTGCCACGGTCTACGACCGTCTGATCGACGACTACGGCGTGCAGCTGTTCATCTCCGCCGGCAACAGCGGCCCGGGCCTGAACACCATCGGCGACCCGTCCGTGGCCGGCAAGGTCGTGAGCGTCGCGTCGTCCATCTCCAAGGAGACCTGGAAGGCCAACTACGGCTCGGTCGTCTCGGCCGCGCTCGCGCTGCACCCGTTCTCCTCGCGTGGCCCGACGGAGTCCGGCGACTTCAAGCCGAACATCGCGGCCCCCGGCTCGGCGATCTCGACCGTGCCCCAGTGGCTCAAGCAGCCCGACCTCAAGGAGGCCGGCTACACGCTTCCGGTCGGCTACGCGATGTTCAACGGCACGTCGATGGCCTCGCCGCAGGCCGCCGGCGCGGCAGCCGTGCTGCTCTCGGGCACCCTCGCCCGGGAGGTCCCGGTGACGCCCAAGCAGCTGCGCAACGCGCTGTACTCCTCGGCGAAGCTCTTCTCCGGTGAGACGGTCGCGGGTCAGGGCACGGGACAGCTCAACGTGCCCGGTGCGTGGAGCCTGCTGCTGAAGAAGGCCGTCACGGCCGACTACCGCACCGACGCGCCGGTCTGCACCCCGCTGTCGGACTTCCTGGCCAAGCCGGGTCGCGGCACGGGCCTGTACAACCGCTGCGCCGCCGACCAGGGCGGTCAGACGCTGAACAAGGCCAAGAAGTACGACGTGAAGATCACGCGCTCGTCCGGCACCTACAAGTCGGTCAAGCACACCGTGCGCATCGTCGGCAACGACGGCACGTTCCGCGCGCCCACCTCGATCACGCTCGCGCGGGGTCGCACGGTGAGCCTGCCGGTGACCGCCACCGCCAAGACTCAGGGTGCGCACTCGGCCATCGTGGAGATCGACGACCCGGCCACCCCGGTCGTCGACCACCGCGTCATGGTGACCGTCGTGCAGTCCACGGGCCTGACCTCGCCGAGCTTCGCCAAGGAGAACCGCGGCACGGTCCAGCGCAACCGGTCGACGTCGTACTTCGTGTCGGTGCCGAAGGGTGCCAAGGCGCTGCAGGTGAACCTGTCCGGCATCGCCACGCGCAGCCAGACGCGGTTCATCGCGATCAACCCCTACGGCGTCCCGGTCGAGTCGACGGCGTCGACGGCGTGCTACACCAACTTCAGCGACGCGAAGGCCTGCAAGCCGACGTCGCGGAGCTACGCCGACCCGTTGCCGGGTGTCTGGGAGATCGAGGTGGAGTCGCGTCGCACGTCGCCGCTGCTCGACAACCCGTTCACGCTGACCGCCGCGGTCCAGGGCGTCACCGTCGACCCCGCCTCCCAGGAGGTCGCCCCGGCGGCCGACGGTGGCGCGACGGCCCTGGAGTGGACGCTCAAGAACGCGTTCGGTCCGGTCACGGTCACGCCGCGTGGTGGCGACCTGGGCAGCGCCCTCGCGGAGCGCAAGACGATCGACGACGGTGCTCGCCAGACCTACACCGTCGACGTCCCGGAGGGTGCGTCGAGCCTCACGGCGACCATCGGCAGCACGTCCGACGCCGGCGCCGACCTCGACCTCGCCATCCTCAACCCGGACGGGTCGCAGGCCGGCCAGTCCGCGGACGGCGACTCCGAGGAGTCGGTCACGCTGGACGCCCCCGCCGCCGGCAGGTACACCGTCGTCGTCGACGGCTACGCGGTCCCGGCCGGCAGCACCGAGTACGACTACCTGGACGTGTTCTACTCCACGGGGCTGGGCACGCTCGCGGTCGACGACACGCCCGTCCAGCTGGCACGCGGTGGCACGGCGGTCGTCAAGGGCTCGCTGGAGCCCACGGCGCAGCCGACCGAAGGTCGTTCGCTGTTCGGTGAGATGCAGGTGATCTCGTCCGAGGGTGCGGTGCTCGGCAGCGGGACGGTCCGGGTGACCGGATCGGCCCCGGAGCCGACCCCGTCGGCGACGACCACGACGCCGACCGCCCCGGAGACGGCTCAGCCGCTCGCTCCGAAGGCGACGGCGTCGACGACGGACGAGCAGGAGTAGTCAGCCGCGCTCGACCTCGGCGACGACGAGCACCGGTCCTCGCTGACAGGTGGTGGTCGCGTCGGGGTCGGGCCGGCCCCGCACGGTGACACGGTCGCCGGCCTCGAGGCCGGCGACCGTTCCTGTGAGCACCCACGTGCGACCGGTCGCGGCGAGCGTGACGCACCGGTCCTCCGGCGAACGCTCCACGACACCGGTGACGGTCTGCAGAGCCGCCGACGGCTTGCCCGTCGGCGTCGGGTCGTCGGGCAGCGTCGGGTCGTCCGGCAAGGTCGGTGTCGGGTCGTCAGGCAGAGTCGTCGAGGGCGCAGGCGAGGGCGTGCTGCCGCTCCCCCCTCCCCCGCCGGTGCCACCGCACCCCGCGAGGACCACCGCCACCAGCACCCACCCGACCCGTCTCATCCCCCCAGAGTGCCACCGCCCCCGAAGCCCCGCGTCCCTGGTCGAGCAGGGATCGGACCGTTCCGCTGGTCGAGGAGCGGCGACGGCGAGCGCCAGCGAGCACGTCGGCGCGTATCGAGACCACCCGGCAACGGCCCCAGCGCGAGCCGACCCCCAGCGACCGCCTGGAGTGGTCTCGATACGTCACCTCACGCCTCGTCCCTCGGCGGAGGCGACTACTCGACCAGCAAAACGCTCCGCTGGTCGAGTAGCGGCGACGGCGAGCGCCAGCGAGCACGTCGGCGCGTATCGAGACCACCCCGCAACGGCCCAGCGCGAGCCGGCTCCCAGCGACCGTCTGGAGTGGTCTCGATACGTCCGACCGAGCTCCTTCGTCGCCGGTCGGCCTACTCGACCAGCGAAACCTTCGCCGGTCGAGTAGCCCGAGCGAGTCGAGCCCCCTACTCGCCGCCACTCTGGTCGGACTGGCCCAGGGCGTCCTGGGCGTTCTCGACCGCTGCGTTCATCTGGTTGATCCGACGCTGGTACTCGGCGAGGTCGCCGGCCTCGAGGGCCTTCTGGGCCGCGGAGTAGGCGGCGGAGGCGTCGCGCAGGTACTCCTGCGTCGTCTTCGCGCCACCGTCGCCACTGCCACCGGTGTCGCCACCCGAGGACTCCTCGTCCGGGTCGGGGACGGAGCCCTCCGCGAGGCCGAGCGCCACGCGCAGCGCCTCGTCGAGGGTCTGGCCGAAGCCGACCTCCTCGCCGAACGACGCCGCCACGAACTGCAGCACCGGGTAGCTGCCCTCCTCCGCCGTGCGTCGGATGTAGACCGGCTGCACGTACAGCAGCGCGTCGCCCACGGGCAGGGTCAGCAGGTTGCCGTTGAGCACCCGTGCGTCGGACTGGCGGAACTGCAGCAGCGCCTGCGTCACGCCGCGGTCGGAGCTGAACTGGTTGGCGATCTGGCTCGGACCCGGTACCTGCGTGTCGCTCGGCAGCTGCAGGATCTGCATCTTCCCGTAGTCCTCGCTCGACGCCTCGGAGTTCACCGACATGAACGCGGCCAGGTTCTGGCGGCTGTTCGGCAGGTAGACGCTGGTCAGCGAGAACGCGGGGTCCTCCTGGCCGGGACGCGCCGTCGTCAGGAAGTACGGCGGCTGGAGCGACTTCGGCTGACCCGACGGGGTCGCCGGGTCCTCGGGCACGCGCCAACGCTCGCCGTCCTCGTAGAACGTCTGCGCGTCCGTCACGTGGTAGCGCTCGAGCACGTTGCGCTGGACCTTGAACAGGTCGACCGGGTAGCGCAGGTGCTCCAGCAGGCTCTGGTCGATCTGCGAGCGCGGCTCGACGACACCCGGGAAGACCTTCATCCACGTCTTGAGGACCGGGTCCTGGGTGTCCCACTGGTACAGCTTCACGCTGCCGTCGTAGGCGTCGACGACGGCCTTCACGGAGTTGCGCATGTAGTTGACGTTGTCCGTCGGGAGCGCGGCCTGCGACGAACCCTGCGTCAGCGTGTCGTCCGTGGCCTGGCGCAGCGAACGTCGCTCGCTGTACGGGTAGCTGTTGCTCGTCGTGTAGCCGTCGACGATCCACACCACGCGACCGTCGACGACCGCCGGGTAGGTGTCGCCGTCGACCGTCAGCCACGGCGCGACCTTCTCGACGCGGTCACGCGGGTGCCGGTCGTAGAGGATCTTGGAGTTCTCGTTGACGCGGTTGGACAGCACGATGTTGGGCTCGGCGAACTTGAACGCGTAGAGCACCTTGTGGAAGAGGCTGCCGACGGGCACGCCGCCCTCGCCGTCGTAGGTGTTCTGCGTGGCGCTCTCGGCGCCGTCGTTGCCCGAGCCGCCACCGCGGGGGATGTCGACCTCGATCGGTGCGGCGCCCTCGGGTCGTCCGACGATCGAGTACGACGGCGAGCTCTCGCCGAAGTAGATCCGCGGCGGCACCTCGGTCTCGATCTCCCCGACCGGCGGGATGTCCTTCTGGACCCAGACGGGCTCACCCTGCTCGCCGCGCTGGTTGCCGCGCGCGGCGATGATGCCGTAGCCGTGCGTGTACACGGTGTGGTCGTTGGCCCAGTTGCGCTGGGAGTCCTGCAGGCCGCCCAGGTCGAGCTCGCGGGCCGCGATGATGACGTCCTGCGGGATGTCGTCGTCGCCCAGCTTGTAGCGGTCGACGTCGAGGGTCTGCGGGACGGTGTAGTAGCCGCGCACCTGCTGCAGCTGCTGGAACGCGGGCGAGATGAGCGTCGGGTCGAGCAGACGCGTGCTGACGCGCGACTCGGCCGACGCGTTGAGCTCCTGCGGCGTCAGGGTCGTGTTCGCGGTGTAGTCCTCGGTCTCCACGTCGGCGACGTCGTACGCCTCGCGCGTCGCCTCGATGTTGCGGGCGATGTACTGGCCCTCCTTGTCCGGCTCCGAGGGACGCACCTGGAAGGACTGCATGACGTAGGGCCAGACACCACCGATGAGCACCGACGTGAGGAGCAGCAGGCCCAGCCCGACGCCCGGCAGCACCCACGACTTCACGAACACGGACGCGAAGAACAGCACGGCGCACACGAGCGCTACGCCGATGAGGATGTTCGCTGCGGGGATCCGCGCGTTGGCGTCGGTGAAGCCGATGCCGGTGAACAGGCCGGAGCCGTTGACGGCGAGGTTGTAGCGGTCGAGCCAGTAGCCGAAGGCCCGCAGCAGCACGCCGAACCCGACGAGCACCGCCAGGTGCACCTGCGCCGCGCGCGTGAAGCGCGGGCCGCGTCCGGCGAACCGGATGCCACCGAACACGTAGTGCACGAAGACGCTCACCAGGACGGCGACGACCACCAGCGCGAACAGGAACGACGACAGGAAGTTGAACCAGGGCAGGTCGAAGACGAAGAAGCCGATGTCCTTCTTGAACTGCGGGTCCTGCTCGCCGAACGACGTGCCGTGGCGCCACAGCTGGAACGTCTCCCACCGCGACGACGCGACGGAGCCGGCGAAGACCGTCAGCACGACGGCGAGCACGATCAGCGCCGGACGCTTGACCGGCGAGAGCGCCTGCCGGTACCGGAACGCGGGGTCGTCGCGGCGCATGGGCAGCGTGTCGGGCTGCAGCCGGTGCGCGAGCCACGCGTTGGCGGCGACGACGAGCCCGAACAACAGGCCGAGCACCGCGAAGAGCCCGACCCGGTTCACGATCACGGTGGTGAACACGTTCGAGTAGTCGACCGAGCGGAACCAGAGCCGGTCGGTCCACACCGACGTGAAGATCGACCCGAGGAACAGCAGCGCCGCCAGCGTGACGAGCGTGGGCACGAGCACCTTCCGGCGCTTGTCGACCCCGCCGGGCGTCGGCTCGGGTCGGGGACGGGGGGTACCGAAGATGTCGCTCACGGGGCTCCAGGTGTCGTTCTGGGGTCGGGTCCAGCGGTGGGGCTGACGGTGGGGCGAGCCTACGTCAGGCGTTCGGGTCGAGGGTGCGGAGCAGGGCCTGCACCAGACCGGGCACCAGGTCGGGGCCCTCGAGGAGGGTGGCGTCGGCGGGCGTGCGGGCGCGCACGGCGCTGTGCCGCTCCCCCGTTCGGTCGACGACGGCCACGAGGCGCACGTCCTGGCGGGCGGGGTGGCGGGCGGCCGCCTCCGCGACCGCGGCCGGGTCGGACGGGAGGTCCTCCTCAGCCTCGGGCGGCAGCATGATGCGCTCGACGACGACGGCGCACCCGTCGACGGCGTCAGGCCACTGGATCTCCTCGAGCACGTCCTCGAGCGGTCGACCCGCGAGGTGCAGCTCCTGCTCGATCGTCGTGAAGCCGTCGGGTGCGTCGCGCAGCGGCACGGCGAGCTGGGCCGCGAGCGAGGGCTCGGCCTCCACGAGGGCGGCAGTGCGCACGAGCGCGTAGAGGCGGGGCGCCTGGTCCCACCCGTCCGCGGCCACGTGCGCCTCGACCTCGAGCGCGGCCAGCCGCAACGGGGTGGACGGCAGCGGCTCCTGCTCCGGCGTCGTCACGAGCACGTCCTGACCCGGGCGTCGGGATCCTTGGCGAGCGCCGTGAGCTCCTTGACGGCCTCGTCGAAGGTCGCCACCCGCACGAGGGTCATGCCGTGGTCGGAGCCTTGCGCGGCCTCGGCGCAGTTCGCGTCGGGCACCAGGAACACCTTGGCGCCGGCCGCCGCGGCGCCGGCGATCTTCTGCCGCACGCCCCCGATGGGGCCGACGGTGCCGTCGGGGCTCATGGTGCCGGTGCCCGCGACGGTGCGCCCTCCCGTGAGCGAGCCGGGCGTCAGGCGGTCGTAGATCGCGAGCGCGAACATGGTGCCGGCGCTGGGGCCACCCACCTCGTCGCCGACGTTGTTCTCGACGTCGATCGGGAAGTCGTAGACGGTGCCCAGCGAGACCCCCACGCGCGGGACGGAGGCGTCGCGCGGGTCGGGGCGGGTGGTCACGTCGACGGTGCGTTGCGTGCCGCCGCGGACGACGTCGAGCGTGACGGTCGCGCCCGGCTTCACCCGGCCGACGGCCTCGACCACTGACGCCGCGGACGAGGTACGTCGGCCGTCGACGGCGGTGATCTCGTCCTTCGGCTGCAGCTTGCCCGCTGCGGCACCGTCCTGCGCGACAGCGGCGACGGACGCGCGCTCGCCCACCCGGTAGCCGGCGGCCCTCAGCGCGACGACGAGCGAGCTGTCCTTGGAGCTGGTGAGCTGCGCCTGGCCCTCGGCCTTCGACGCCGCGGCCGACTCGTCGTCGGGGTAGACGATGTCGCGCGGCACGACGGCCACGTCGGAGGTGAGGAAGGCCTCGACGACCGACCCGAGACTCACGTGCGTGTCGGCGCGGGTGACGGAGACCGTGGTGAAGTCGAGCGCACCGTCGACGGGGTAGGTCTTCACGCCCTTGCCGAACGTGAACATCTGCCGGCCGCCGATCTCGCCGAACGTGTCGAACGCGGGGCCGGGACGCATGGTCACGTACGGGGCAGGCAGCAGGAAGGCCACGCACGTGAGGGCGACGACGCTCACGCCCGCGACGAGCAGGGTGACGTAGCGACGCCCCAGCCGGTGGGCGTCAGGGTCGTGCGGGGCGCCCTCGGGCACGGCGGTGTCTCGTCCAGGGTCGTCGGGCACGGCTCCACCCTAGAGTTCGACGACAACTGCGCCGGTCAACAGGCCCCGACCCACACGGCGTCGCCGGTCTCGAACGTCTGGTGCTTCCACACCGGCACCTCGGCCTTGAGCTCGTCGATCAGGCGGCGGGCACCGACGAACGCCTCGGCCCGGTGGGCGGCGGACACACCCACGACGACCGCGAGGTCGCCGATCTGCAGGTCGCCGACCCGGTGCACCGCGGCGACCGCGACGACGTCCTCCTCCGCAGCGACCCGCTCCGCGACCTCGCGCAGCCGCTCGACCGCGCTCGGGTGCGCGCTGTAGGAGAGGGCGCTGACGTCCTGCCCACCGTCGTGGTCGCGCACCGTGCCGACGAACAGGGCGACGCCGCCGGCGTGCGGGTCGCGCACCGCGGTGAAGACCTCGTCGAGGCTCAGGGCGGTGTCGCGGACGTCGACCAGGCGGACCGTGCTCATGGGACACCACCGTAGTCGGCGCGACCGCGCTGCGCCGCCCAGCGCGGGCAGCGGTGAACGACCCGACCCCGTGGGGCCGCCTCGATACGCTGGCCCCATGGCCGACACACCTGACGACCGCGACGACTCCTCCTCCGAGGACAACCGGGAGCCGCAGCAGCCCAACCCCTTCGCCGGGACGCCCTTCGAGCAGGTCTTCGGGGCACTCGGCGGGATCCCCGGCGCCGCCGGCGGGCCCGCCGGCCAGGCACCCGACCTCGGCGCGATCTTCGGGCAGATGCAGCAGCTGTTCAGCGGCGCCACGCAGGACGGCTCCGTCGACTTCGACACCGCCCGCGACGTCGCGCGCCGCACGCTCGCCGCTGCCGGCCCCGACCCGTCGCCGCACGCGGGTCAGGTCGGGGCGGTCGCCGACGCCGTCCGGCTCGCCGAGACGTGGCTCGACCGCGTCACGGACGTCCCCGCCGCCACGACGTCGTCCGTCGCGTGGAGCCGCGCGGAGTGGGTCGAGGCCACCGGCACCTCGTGGCGACGCCTCATGGAGCCCATCGCCGACAACGTGGTGGGGGCGATCGCGCAGGCCATCCCCGACGAGGCACGGGCCATGGCCGGCCCGCTCATCGGGATGCTGAACCAGGCCGGCAGCGCCATGTTCGCGCAGCAGATCGGCCAGGGCCTCGCGGGTCTGGCCACCGAGGTGCTGTCGTCGACCGACATCGGCCTGCCCATGGGTCCGAGCCGCGTGGCCGCCGTGCTCCCGCACAACGTCGAGGCGTTCGGCGAGGGCCTCGAGCACTCGTCGGCCGACGTGCTGCTCTACGTCACCCTGCGCGAGTGCGCGCATCACCGGCTCTTCGCGCACGCACCGTGGCTCGAGCAGGCTCTGGTCGGCGCCATCGACGAGTTCGGCGCGGGGACCCAGATCGACGTGGAGGCGATCGAGGCGCAGGTGCGCGAGATCGACCCCAGCCGTCCCGAGGCGATCGCCGAGGCGATGCAGGGCGGCCTGTTCGAGCCGCGCCGCACCCCCGGCCAGCAGCACGCGGTCGAGCGGCTCGAGACGCTGCTCGCCTTCGTGGAGGGCTGGGTCGACGAGGTCGTCTCGCAGGCCGCGCGCGACATGCCGTCGGCGCCGGCCCTGGCGGAGGCGGTCCGCCGTCGCCGCGCCACCGGCGGTCCCGCCGAGCAGACCTTCGCGTCGCTCGTGGGCCTGGAGCTGCGTCCGCGTCGTCTGCGCGACGCCGCGAACCTGTGGGCCGCGGTCCGCGACCGTCAGGGTCCGGCCGCACGAGACGCCGCCTGGACCCACCCCGACCTCATGCCGACCGCGGCCGACCTCGACGACCCGCTCGGCTTCGCGAGCGGCGAGTCCGGCGACGACGACTTCGACGCCGCGCTCGACGAGCTGCTGTCCGGCGAGGCCGGCGACGGCACCCCGGGCCGCGACGACGAGCCCGGCACCGGCGACGCCCGGTGACCCTGCACGCCGACGCGACGCGCACGCTGGCGGCCTGGACGGCACCCGACGCAGGCCAGGAACGGCTGCGCGTGGCGTACCTGGCTCACCTCGCCGCGCACCCTGACGGGATGCTGCGCCCCTGCAGGCCCGACCACGTGACGGCGAGCGCGCTCGTGATGACGGCCGACGCTCAGCGCGTGCTGCTGGTGCGTCACCGCAAGGCGGGGATGTGGCTGCAGACCGGCGGGCACTGCGAGGCCGACGACGCGAGCCTGGTCGACGCCGCCGCACGCGAGGCACTGGAGGAGACGGGCATCGCGGGCCTGCAGGTCGACCCCGACCCGCTGCGTCTCTCGCGGCACGCCGTGCCGTTCTGCTCCCCCGGCGGCCACCATCTCGACGTCCAGCTCCTCGCCGTGGCCCCCGTCGACGCCGAGCCCGTCGTGGCCGAGGACGAGGACCCGGTGGCCTGGTTCGGTGTCGACGATCCTGTGGAGCCGACCGATGCCGACACGCTGGCGCTCATCGCTGCTGCCAGGACACGCCTTCGAGGAACCCCTCGGCCTTGACCGCGTGCGGGTAGTCCGCCAGCAGCGCCCAGAACCGCGGGGAGTGGTTGGGCTCGATGAGGTGGGCGAGCTCGTGAAGGACGACGTGGTCGACGACGTAGTCGGGCATGTCGCGGACGCGGTCGGAGATGCGGATGGCCCCCGTGGCCGCGGTGCAGGAGCCCCAGCGCTGCGTCTGGTTGGTGACCCACCGCACCGAGGTGGGCACCGCGCGACCTTGGAGGTAGCGATCCGACAGGGTGCGCGCGCGGGCCATCAGCTCCTCGTCGCCGGCCGGGGTCCGAGCGACGCGGGCGTCGAGACGGGCCACGAGCCGCGCGACCTCCTCGCGCTCCTGCTCGGGTGACAGGTGGGCGGGCACGAGCACGATCGTGCGGTCGCCGTCGCGGTACGCCTGGATGGTGCGACGACGTCGCGTGCTGCGCCTGATCTCCACCTCACCCACGCCCTGGACGGTAGCCGAGGGCTCCGACGGACGAGGAATCTTCGTCCACATCCGCCGGGCGTGGTCGAGGCCGTCCCGTCGCAGGTCAGGAGGCGGTTCCGTACCGTCGGAACGTCGGTCTCCACCGGCTCAGACCCGTCTGTCCACGGGCCGTCCACACCGACCGACGGCGATGCGCACATCTTCCCCACAGACTTGTCCACAGGAGTGGACAACGGTTCTGCCAAGTCGGTTGACGCGCCCCTCTGGGACCCCTACGGTGTCCTCAGCCGGGCTCCCGAATCAGGTCCGCAGGGGAAGGCAGACCCTCGGGAGCCCGGCTCTCGCACGTCCGGCCCCCTGGAT
Organism: Aeromicrobium sp. REDSEA-S38_B2; assembly: GCF_001628525.1. Classification (NCBI taxonomy): domain Bacteria; kingdom Bacillati; phylum Actinomycetota; class Actinomycetes; order Propionibacteriales; family Nocardioidaceae; genus Aeromicrobium; species Aeromicrobium sp. REDSEA-S38_B2. The sequence goes on from NZ_LUNH01000041.1 coordinate 36,202, forward strand.
GCCTCCGTGGGCGCTGTGGACGCCCGCTGGTCCGCACCCGTCGAGCCCCGCAAGGTGGCGGTCATGACGTTGCGGCCCGTCCTCCTCCCGGGAGCCGACGTCGTGCGTCGTGACGCGCGACGACTGACCGTCGTCGGCCGACCCGACGTGGTGCTCACCGACCGACCGGGTCTCCTCGCCCTCCTCCGGCTGCTCGACGGTCGCAGCCTGGAGTCCGTCGAGCGACTGGCCCGGGAGAGGGTCCCGGAGCTCGAGGACGACCCGCGCTCGGTCGTGCAGCACCTGGTGGCCCGTGGCGCGCTGCGGCCTGGTCCGCCCCCCACGCTGCCGCGCCTCTCGGTCCGCATCCGGGCGTGGGCGGGCAGCGAGCACGTCGCACAGGTCGTGGCGGGCGCGGTCGACGCGCTGGGGCTGCGGCCCGACCCGGTCGGCGACGCCGCGCTGCTCCTGCTGGTCGCGGCCGGCGAGCCCGACCGGCACTGGGTGGCGCGAGCGGTCGAGACCGGTCTGCCGGTCCTGCCCGTCGTGGTCGACGAGCACTGGGCCCGCGTCGGTCCGCTGACGGTCGCGGGCAACACGTCGTGCCTCGGGTGCCACGACGCCGCACGCGCCGCCGCGGACCCGACGTGGGCCGCGGTGGTGAGGCAGCTCGGTCGCCCGCTCGTCGCCGCTCCCCCACCGTCGCCGGGGCCGGTCCTGCTGCACCGCCTCGCCGCCGCGGTCGCCGAGCAGACGGCGGCCTGCGCCGGACCGGATCGTCCCGAGACGGTGGGTGGCGTGCTCCACCTGCGCGGACGCGACGTCGTGCGCGAACCGGTCCCGGTCCACGAGGGCTGCACGAGCCTGCTCCACCGGGACGCCTGAGCCGATGGCACCTATCCTGGAAGACGTGGAGCCACAGGAGCCGGACGACACGACGGACGACCGCGGCACTGGCCGCCGGAGTCGGTCGTCGCTCCCGGTCGGGGCGTTCACGCGTGGCGCGAAGCTCGCGGCCCTGCCGGTCGGGTTCGCGGGCCGCACCGCCCTCGGCATGGGCCGGCGGATCGGCGGCGCGCCCGCCGACGCCGTGCTGACCGAGGTGCAGCGGCGCACCGCCGAGCAGGTGTTCAGCGTGCTGGGCCAGCTCAAGGGCGGCGCCATGAAGATGGGCCAGGCCATGAGCATCTTCGAGGCGGCGCTGCCCGAGGAGATCGCAGCGCCCTACCGAGAGACGCTCACCCGTCTGCAGGACGCCGCCCCGCCCATGCCGGTCGACGTCGTGCACCGTCAGCTGACCGCCGAGCTCGGCGGCGACTGGCGCGACCGGCTCGTCGAGGTCGGCGATCAGCCCGCCGCGGCGGCCTCCATCGGGCAGGTGCACCGCGGTCGGTGGCACGACGGACGCGAGGTGGCCGTCAAGATGCAGTACCCCGGTGCCGCGAAGGCGCTGCGCTCGGACCTGCGTCAGCTGTCGCGCATCTCCCGGCTGCTCGGGGTCCTCGCGCCGGGCATCGACGTCAAGGCGCTGCTGCAGGAGCTCGAGGACCGGGTGGTCGAGGAGCTCGACTACACGCTCGAGGCCGCCGCACAGCAGCGCTTCCACGAGGAGTACGCCGACGACGCCGAGATCTTCGTGCCGAGCGTCGTGCACGGGACCGAGCGCGTGCTCGTGAGCAGCTGGATGGAGTCCACCGGCTCGCTGGCCGACCTCATCCGCGACGGCAGCCAGGACGACCGCGACCGCTACGGCGAGCGCTACGTGCGGTTCCTGCTCACCAGCCCCGACCGCGTCGGGCTGCTGCACGCCGACCCGCACCCCGGCAACTTCCGGGTCGTCCCCGGCGTCGTCGGGCAGCCCGCCGAGGAAGGCCAGCGCGGCGTCGTGCAGGTGGGTGTTGGTCGCCACCGCGTTGCCGCCCCAGGGGCCGGCGCTGCCGTCGAGGGAGGTGAAGGAGCCGCCCGCCTCGCGCACGATCACGTCGAGGGCGGCCATGTCGTAGACCTCGAGCTCGGGCTCCGCGGCGATGTCGACCGCGCCCTCGGCCACGAGCATGTAGGACCAGAAGTCGCCGTACGCGCGCGTCCGCCAGCACCGCCGCATCAGCGACAGCACGTCCTCGAGGCAGCGACTTGCCGGTCCAGGCGCCGCCACCCGCGGAGGCCCACCACCGGCGCTGCAGCTGGGGCGCGGAGACGACGCCGACCACGACCTCGTCGTCCACGACCAGGGAGATCAGGGTCGCCCAGACGGGGACACCGCGCACGAAGTTCTTGGTGCCGTCGATCGGGTCGACGATCCAGCGGCGCTGGCTGTTGCCGGTGGTGCCCTGCTCCTCGCCGGTGATCGCATCACGCGACCGCACCCGCGACAGCGTGCGGCGGATGGACTCCTCGACGGCCTGGTCGGCGTCGGTGACCGGCGTGAGGTCCGGCTTGCTCATCACGTGCAGGTCCAGGGCCTTGAAGCGCGCGGTCGTCAGGGAGTCCGCGTCGTCGGCCAGCACGTGGGCCAGTCGGAGGTCGTCGGTGAAGTCGGGGGTGGCCACGAACGCACAGGCTAGCCTCAGGTGCGATCGGCGCCGGTGGCCCTACCGTGGTGGTCCATGGAGATCAACGGGATGCCCGCCCACGCCCTGCTCGTCCACGGGGCCGTCGTGTTCGGCCCGGTGGCCGGCCTGCTGGCCGAAGGGGGGGAAATGACGATCGGGGGTACCGAGTGCATGGCGTCTGT